>LJUE01000092.1 GCA_001303885.1 Planctomycetes bacterium SM23_32
GGCCTCCACGCAGCGCGCGAGCCCTGCCACGATGGGGCGCGTGACGTGCCTGCTGACCTCCCGGACGCTCTCGAAGTCGCCCGGCGAGGCGATCGGGAAGCCTGCTTCAATGACGTCCACGTTGAGCCGCTCGAGCTGCTGCGCGACGCGGACCTTCTCGTCGAGCGTCATCGAACACCCGGGGGCCTGTTCCCCGTCTCTCAACGTCGTGTCGAAGATGATCACCCGTTCATCAGCCATTTCCCATGTCCTCCGGGGCGTCGGCGGCGCCCCTTCTTGCAGCCGGCCAAAAGAAAAGCCCCGCAGCCGGCTGAGGCCGCAGGGCTCGGTTCGTCGCAACGGGGGGAAAGCGTACGGACCCTACCCGCCTCAGCACCCCGGCTCGCGCCAGGGTAGAGCCAGCCACAGTAGCTCGAGGCTACGCACGGGTTGGGTCATGTCGCGTTCCATGCTGTCGGGCATTATACGCTGCGGGGGCGCCGCCTGTCAAGGCGCGGGTCGCCGCCGCCTTGCCACCAGGGCGCCCGCCGCCAGGCTGAGGAGCGCCAGCACGCACGTGGCCGGCTCAGGCGTGGCCGTAGCGAACTTCAGGTCCCCCAGCGTCGCGTCGTGGTAGGAGATGTACAGGTGGCCGTGGCTGTCCAACGCGATGTTCGTCGTGCTCCAGCCCACGTCATTCTCGCTGTCCACCGTCTGAATGCTCCAGTCGGTGCCGGTCCAGAAGACGTACTTCAGGTCGCCGTTCGTCTCGTCGTAGTAGCTGATGTGGGGGTAGTCGTGCGCGTCCAGGACCATGCTGGTGTATCGGCCGGTGACGCCTTCGCTGTCAACAGTCACGGTGTTCCACGTCAGGCCATCATAGTAGGCGTACCGCAGGTCACCGGTGGTCTGGTCCCAGAAGCTGATGCGCGGATTGCCGCTGCTGTCGAGCCGCAGCGACGGGTACAGGCCCGTAGTGCCGGTGCTGGCCACCACCTCCTTGTCCCAGGACAGGCCGTTGTAGTGGGCGTACATAACGTCCTCGCCCACTCTGTCCCAGTAGGCCACGCACGGGTTCTCGTCGCCGTCCAGCACCAGCGACGTCTTGCCCCAGATGGTCCCGTCGGTGTCAATGGTGGTCAGGTCCCAGGAGCTCCCATTGTAGGAGGCGTACTCCAGCTCCCAGTTCGTCTTGTCCACGTACGTCATGCGCGGCTCGCCGCTGCTGTCCAGCGCGACTGACGCGAACCACCCCGTGTCGCCGTCCGAGTCCACGTTGGTCGTGGTCCAGGACACGCCGTCGTAGTAGCTGTACAGCAGGTCGCCGTTGCCCTTGTCGGTGTACGCTATGTGGGGATGGTCGCTGCCATCCAGGGCGATGGAGCTGAGGTAGCCGACGTCCCCCTCAGTTACCACCGTCTCGGTGTGCCAGTCGGTGCCCGTCCAGTGGGCGTACTTCAGGTCGCCGTTGGTGGCGTCCAGGTAACTGATGTGGGCGTAGTCATTGCTGTCCAGCGCCAGGTAGCTGTGGCGGCCCACGTCGTCGGCGCTGTCAATCACCTCAGTAGTCCAGATCGGGTCGCCGCGAGCCGCGACGGCCCCGGTGAGCAGCAGCACGAGCGCAGTCAGAGCGGATCGCGGCAGACGCTTCATCTCTGTGGGCCTCACGTCCAGCAGGGCTGACGACGAACAGGCATACGCTCTCCCCAGCAGACCAGCCCCTCGCGCAACCGCTGTGCCACAGACCGTGCTCCGCGCCCTGAGCGCTCCAGAAGGCCCTGTGGGCCATCCTCACGCGCCGGCCACCTCTGGCGGAGCCGTGCGGAAACGGCACGGGCCAGCTCCATGTGACGGACACGGCCGCCATCTGTCTGACAACTCTGTCACTCGGACGGCGTTGCAGGGCGCCTGCGCCGGCCTGGGAGAGCAGCCCCACAACGCCTTTCCAGCACTTCTTGACCGCCGGCGGATGCAGGCCGGCCGCATGGCCTACTTCACCGAAGCCGGCACGCGGGGCCTGGGCACCGCCGTCGTGGTGCTGGCCGGGGGATGTGCGGCCGTGCCTGCGGAGGTCCAGCGCCCCCGTCAGCCGGCATCGGCCGACCGGCTTGACCCCTGGGCGGCCCTCGCGCGGGTGGACGAAAGGGAGCCGCTGCCCGCCCGGCCCGCCTGGTGTTGGTCGGCCACCGGGGGCTTGACAGCAGGGCGGGCGGGTGCAGAATAGTAATGAGACTCATTATCGTTAAGAACGCATGGCGCAACAGACCCAGATGAGGATGACGCGGCAGAGGAGCGTTATCCTGGAGGAGCTGCAGAGGACTCGGCGGCACCCTACGGCCGACCAGGTCTACCGACGCGTCCGGCGCCGTCTGCCCCGCATCAGCCTGGCTACCGTGTACCGGAACCTGGAGCTGATGGCCGATCGGGGGCTGATACGAAAGATAGCGCCGGGCGTCGGGCCGCGACGCTTCGACGGCGAGACAGCGCCGCATCACCATGCACGGTGCCTCCAGTGCGGCGCGATGGCGGACGCACCGGCCGGCGCGCTGGGGGAATGCGGGCCTCACGCCGGCGACGTGGCCGGCTTCGAGATAGTGGATTACAGGCTGGAGCTGCTGGGCTACTGCCCGAAGTGCAGGTCCGAGCATGGTCGGACGCCGTGAGGCATCTCTTGACGCAGGCAAGGAGAGCGTGGCATGCAGTTGAAGGGCACGCAGACGGAGGTTAACATCCTGACAGGGTTCGCGGGGGAATCGCAGGCGAGAAACCGGTACACCTTCTTTGCCAGCGCGGCCAGGAAGGAAGGCTTCGTCCAGATAGCCGACATCTTCTGGGAAACGGCCGACCAGGAGAAGGAGCATGCCGAGCGCCCGTTCAAGCTGCTGGAAGGGGGCGAGGTCGAGGTCCAGGCGTCTTTCCCGGCGGGGGTCGTCGCGGACACAGCGGCGAACCTGAGGGCCGCAACAGGCGGCGAGAACTACGAGTGGACCGGGATGTACCCGGGCTTCGCGAAGACGGCCAGGGAGGAGGGCTTCGAGGGCGTGGCCCGCATCTTCGAGGCCATCGCCGTCGCCGAGAAGCAGCACGAGAAGGGCTACCTGGCCCTGGCGGCCAACGTCGAGAGCGGCGCCGTCTTCAAGAGGGACAGGGCGGTGGTGTGGCGCTGTCGGAACTGCGGGTATCTGCACGAGGGCAAGGAGGCGCCGCGGGCCTGCCCCGCCTGCGCCCATCTGCAGGAGCACTTCGAGCTGCTCGCCGAGAATTGGTGAGCACTTCGGCTGACTTCAGTTCGCTGAGAAGGGACGGACCATATTGAGCGAGAAGATGCAGGACGCCTTGAACGAGCAGTGTAGCGCGGAGCTCTACTCCGCGTATCTCTACCTTGGCGGCGTTCCAGGCGGCCCTCGCCCACGAGCAGAAGGTGACCGGGATGATTGACGACCTGGTGAGGCTGGCCGCCGAGGAGGACGACAACGCGGCGGCCGCCTCTCTGCAGTGGTTCGTGACCGAGCAGGTCGAGGAAGAGGCCTCCGCCGACGAAGTCGTGCAGAAGCTCAAGCTGGTCGGCGATGCGCCCGGGCCGCTTTTCATGCTCGACTCTGTGATGGGAAAGCGCGGAGGGGAGTGAGCAGGGCCATGGGGATACCATTCAGCGTCGGTGAAGTGCTGGAGATAGCGCAGCAGATCGAGCGGAACGGCGCCCGGTTCTACCGGCGCGCGGCGGAGCAGGCGCCCTCCGCGCGCGTTGGCGAGACCCTCCTGGAGCTGGCCGCGATGGAGGACAGGCACGAGCAGGTGTTTGCCGCCATGGCCGCCGACTTGAGTGACGTGGAGCGTCGGCCGCCGGCCTACGATCCCTACGACGAGAGCGTGCAGTACATGCGCGCGGCCGCCGGAGGCCACGTGTTCGACCTGCGGACCGACCCGGTCGAGTGGCTCGAGGGCAGCCGCACGATGCAACAGGTGCTCGGCAGGGCCATGGAGCTGGAGAAGGACTCCATCGTCTACTACCTGGGCGTAAGGGGCGTCATGCCCGATGACGTGGGTCGTGCGCGGGTGGACGGCGTGATCCGCGAGGAGATGGGGCACCTGACCTTGCTCAACACGATGGTCTCCATGGCCGACGAAGAGGCCGGGGCGTAGGCGGGGGAGCGGGCGCTGCGCAACCAGCTTATCATCGCCGCCCATCGCGCGGGCGTCTCGCCGGCGCGCATCGCTGGATGGTGCCGCGACTGAGAGGGCCGCCTCAGCCGCCGGTGTTGAGCAGGGCGTCCGCCGCCAGGACGCAGAAGATGTAGCTGCCCGCGCCGGGCATGACGTACTCCGACTGCTGCCAGATGAAGGGGAACCCGTCCTTCAGCTCAGGGAAGTCCGGCCGGATCAGGTTCGGCCCTGAGATCACGCCGCCCGGGACGTAGCTCCAGTCGGCCCGGTTGATGCCGAACGCCACTGTCTGCGACCGCCGGCCGACCCCCGAGACCAGGGACACGTTGCTCCCCGGATGGCAGCCGAGCACGTAGTTGACCACCGCCAGCACGGCCTCGCGGTCGAACAGGTCGGGATAGGCGCGGACCAGGTAGTAGTGGGCGAGCGCGAAATGGAGGATATCCCATGCGACGCCCCAGATGTGGGGCCGATAGAGGACGCCGAAGGGGTTCTCCGCGAGTTCGTTGCTCAGCTCATCGCGGTAGCTGACGAGCGCCTCCCGGAGGCCGTCTGCGAACGCGGGGTCGGCCAGCTCCGGGGCCACTCGCGCTGCGGCCCAGCCGACCCTTCGCGCGTTCTCCCGAATCACGGGCAGCAGCTCGAGCAGTCGGTCCCGGTAGAGCGGCTTGCCGGTGGCGATCAGCAGTTCCGCCGCTGCGATCACCTCCTGGCACTCGGGGCGCCGCGGCACATAGCCGCTGCGGTGCTCGGCCGGCGGGTGGCTCTGCTCGAACTGCCAGGCGGCTTCCGCGGTGTCGAGACACTCGGCGGCCAGCTCGTCCTCGTGTCCCTTGAGCACGCGCGCCGCCGCCGCCAGCGCGGCCGCCACCTGGTACTCCAGCGACGTGTCCCGGTTCGTGAAGGCCCACCGGTCGTCCATCTCGCCCGAGCGCCCATCCCGCGCCTCCTCCTCGGCGAGCTGAGGGTCATAGACGAGGTTGTCCGTCATCCTGGACACCTCGCCGCGCTGGTAATAGGCCTCCGCCCGGCTGGCGATGATGCCGCAGAAGCTGTGCCCGCAGGCCCGATAGCCGCCCAGCAGGCACTGCACGCCGTGCGCTATCTGCTGGACGATGTCCGGCACGCCGTCCGGCACGCCGATGCGCGCGATGCGCTCTCTGGGCAGCACGGTCGTCTCGTCGCACGCGGCCCCGAACGCCTCTCGCGCCAGGGCCAGGGCGTGCACGGTGCGCGCCTGCGAGCCCGCGGCCAGGTCCGTGTCGCCGGCGTCGTGCCAGCCGCCCACGTCCAGGTGCGGGATGTGCTCATGCGGGCTGAAGGGCGTATCCGTGGCGGCGCCCTGCCGATAGCCGTCGAAGTGCTCGTGCGGCGCCGGCGCCTGGAGCGCGTCGTCAAGGTGGCAGGCCGCGTGCCAGAGCCGGCCGCCGCAAGAAACGCGCGTGTGACACATCTGCACCGGGAAGAAGCGCGTCAGCGTCGGCTGCCACGTGCCCTCGCGGTAGACGGCGGGGTGGATGCGGAACGGCCCGGCCGACTCGCCCGCGTAACGCACGATGTAGAGGCCCGGCTCGCGGACGCCCGTGAAGTCGAAGATGCCGTACCCGTGGCGCAGGAACCGCCCCCACGGCGCAACGGGGCCCGAGAGGACTTCGGTCTCCCCCCGCTCCGAGTCCACGCGGAACAGCGCCGCGCCGGTGCTCTCCTGCCACGCGGTGTCCAGCTCGATGACGGCGCGCTTCGCCTGGTCGGGGTGGTAGCCGACCTGCGAGACGCAGATGACGGGCGCCCGCCGCCACCCGGGGATGAGGTGCGGCGTCAGCAGCCACTCGATCAGTATGCCGGCCCTGCCCAGCGGCACGGGGCTGGAGACGGTGAACCATGCCTCCTCGAACGTGGCGCGCCCGTCCGTGAGCGCCACTTGGCAGCCGAGCCCCTCGATCGTCAGCTTCTGCCCGGCGTCCTCCGGGGCGATGACGAGGCGCGGCCCTTCCGCCAGCGGCGCCAGCTTGACGCCGCCCTCCGCCGTGCGCGCGACGGCGTGCCCCGCGTCGCGCGGGAACACGCCCGACCCGCGCTCGGCATGGAAGGTCCTCCCGAAGTACGCCGGCGGGTACAGGTCAATGCAGAAGGACGCCTCTCGCACTTCGTCCGGATCCAGCGGCGCGGGCAGTTCCAGCGAGACCCGGATGGAACCGCCTTCCGCCGTCAGCCTGACCTGGTGCTTGAGGTCCGCCGAGCGGAACTCCAGGGGCACGGACAACTCGACGGCTTCGGGGTCCGCCGTGCGCTCCCCCGCCCGGGGCCAGCCGGCGGAGCGGCCGGACGTCAGCGAAACGCGCATCCCCCCGCAGGTCGCCACGCGCTCGCCGTGGTGGATCAGCTCGATGCCCCCCTGCTTGCCCTGCGGGTAGGCGTTGTGCCAGGCCAGCACGGAGGCCCCCTGCGCGTGCAGATAGCCGTCTTCGGTCACGGACCAGATCGCTTCGCTCATGTCTACGCCCCGTCAATGGAGTGGCGGACAGGAAGCGGAGGATTATAACGGGCCGCCCTGCATCGGCAAAGCGCCGCCCGGCGCCTTGAGGAGGAACGGCCCGACTGCTATCATCCCGTGCGGAAGGTATCCTCTGCGTGGAGTGCTGGGGATGAACAACCTGCTGTTGGGCCTGTTGGTTGCCATGTGCATGGCTGCGCCGGCCAGTGCCGCGCGCCGAGCGGGCGAATCGCGGCTGGCCCTCCTGGCCGATCCAGGCGGGCGGCAGGAGGCGGAGACCGCCCGCGACTGCCTCGAGCGCATGCAGCGCATGCTGTCCGCCGTCGGGATGGACTACACCGTGCTCACCCAGGACCAGGTGCTGGCGGGGGCGCTGGATGGCTACGGCGTGGTCGTCATCCCCTACGCTCCCAACCTGAGCGGCGGCGCGAGGGCCACGGTCAAGTCGTTCTGCAGCGACGGTGGCAAGGTCATGTGCTTCTACGCGACTTACGGGCTGGAGGGGCAGCTGGGGCTGTCCGGGACGACGTACGTCCCGGCAGCGGAGCGCAGGCTGTTCCGGCGGGTCCGCTTCCGGCAAGGGGCGCTGAACGGCCTGCCGGTCGCCTTCGACCAGACCTCGTGGAACATCAGCTCTCCCATCTCGGCGCCCGGGACGCTCGTCATAGCGGACTGGCTGAACGCGGAGGGCGAGGAGTCGGGCTATGCCGCGGCCACGATATCCGACAGCGGGTTCTTCTTCTCCCACATCCTGATACCCGAGGGCCCGGCCGACGAGGCGGCGGCGGGCACGATGATCAAGGCGTCGGCCGCGTACCTGGCCCAGCACGTCACCCCGCGCCAGGACATCGCCATCGTCTACGGCACGCTGAGCGAACGCGCCGGCCACTCGGACGCCCGGCAGGTGGGCCGCATGGTCCGCGAGATGGAGCAGATACTCGACGCTGCGGGGCTGGGTCATGCCGTGCTCACGGATCAAGACGTCGAGCGCGGCGCGCTGGAGGGGCGCCGGGTGGCCATCTTCCCGCTGAACTTCGAAGTCAGCGAGGCCGAGGCGGCGCAAGTGCGCCGCTTCGTGGAGCAGGGGGGGAGGGTCATCGGCTGTTTCAGCCTGGGCGCCCGCCTTCTGCCGCTGGTTGGGGTGAGCGAGAGCCAGTTCCGGGCCGGCGGTCCGGACAGCCCCTTCCAGGAGGTGCGCTTCAACTCCGCGGCCCCCGAGCGATTCCCTGACTCCTTTGGGCAGCGTTCGGCCAACACGATGGAAGTGGCCCCGGCTGCGGACGGCAAGGTGATAGCCTGGCACGACGCGGGCGGCGTGGACACCGGCGTGCCCGCCGTGATCCTCTCGCCCACGGGCATGTTCTTCTCCTACATCCTCTGGGCCGGGGATGTGAGCCGGACCTCCGATTTCATGCTGGCCGCGATCTGCCAGCTGGCCGGCGACGACTTCTACGCCGATGCGGCCGGCCACGCCGCCGCCAGGCTCTGGGAGTTCCGCCGCTACAGGAGCCGGGCGGAGATGGAGGCGGCCTGCGGGGCCGTGCCTCCGGCCGCTGAGGCCCTGGCCGAAGCGACCCGCCTCGAAGGGCATGCGCGCGTGTTCTCGGAGACGGGCCAGCACGACGACGCCTATCGCACGCTCAGGCAGGCTCGGGCTGCCGCCGAACTGGCCTTCATCCGGTCGCTGCCGTCGCGGGGGGGCGTGGAGTTCCGCGGGGCGTGGCTGCACAGCCCCAGCGCGCCGAACGACGACTGGGACGCGCTGTTCGCTGGCATGCGGCGCTCGCACCTGAACGCGCTGTTGGTGAACGTGTGCAGCGGCAGCTACGCCCACTATGAGAGCGACGTGCTCCCCCTGTCCCGGCTGGTGAGGGAGCACGGCCCCCAGATGGAGAAGATGCTGGCCGCGGCCAAGCGTCAGGGCATCGAGGTGCACCTCTGGCGAGTCAACTTCGACCTCTTCTGGCCGGACCAGGCGGTGCGCGACAGGTACGTCGCGGAGAACCGCGTCTGCCGCGACCCCGAGGGGAACGTGGTCGGCGGGGACCACTCGGGCACGCTCTGCCCTTCGCACCCGGCCAACCGGCAGCTCGAGGTGGACGCCATGATGGAGATGGCACGCAAGTTCCATCCGGACGGCATCCACTTCGACTACATCCGCTACCCGAACTCGGAGTCCTGCTACTGCTCGGGCTGCCGCGAGCGGTTCGAGGCGCTCATCGGCAGGAGGGTGGCGCAGTGGCCGCAGGACGTGCTGGCGGGCGGAGCGTTGAGGGAGCAGTACCAGGACTTCCGCCGTGACCAGATAACGCAGGTTGTCAGGGAGGTGAGCCGGCGCGCGCGCGCCGAGACGCCGGACGTCAAGGTGTCGGCGGCCGTGTTCTCTCACTACGAGGCCTCGGCGAGGGACGGCGTCGCGCAGGACTGGGTGAAGTGGGTGCGCGAGGGATACCTGGACTTCGTCTGCCCCATGGACTACACCACGGACGCCGACGACCTGGCCGGCACAGTGGCGGCGCAGCGCGATCTGGTGGCGGGGCGCATCCCGCTCTGCGTGGGCGTGGGGGCGTGGCGGGCCTCCGCCGCATGGCACACCGCCGACCTGGTGGACACGGCGCGGGCGAACGGCGCGGACGGGCTCGTCTTCTTCGAGTACAGGGGGCAGGTGGTCGGCGACTTCATCCCGGCGCTGCTGGAAGGGCCGTTCGCTGACGACGCTTCGACGCCGTGGGCGG
>LJUE01000093.1 GCA_001303885.1 Planctomycetes bacterium SM23_32
GGCGACTTCTTCGGCCTGCGCGGCCGCTGCTTCCTCCTGTTCGCGCGTGCCTTCGGGCGGCTCGATGTCTATGTCCCATCCGGACATCTTCACGGCGAGCCGCACGTTCTGTCCCCGCCACCCGATAGCCAGTGAGAGCTGGTCCTCGGGGACGACGACGACGGCCCGCTTGGTGGTCTCACCTTCTTCGAGGGTGATCTGGAGTATCTCCGCGGGCCGGAGGCTGTCGGCGATGAGAGTCTCGGGGGCTTCGCTCCAGGGGATGATGTCTATCTTCTCGCCTTTGACCTCGTCTATGATGCTCTTGATGCGTGTGCCGCGCACGCCGACGCACGCGCCGATGCAGTCCACGCGGGGGTCAAGGCTTTCCACGGCCACCTTGGTGCGCAGGCCCGGCTCGCGGGCGATCTTGCGGATCTGGACGACTCCTTCGGCCACCTCGGGCACCTCCAGCTCGAATAGCCGCTGGATGAAACCCCGGTGGGCCCGTGACAGCAGGACCTTGACCAGGCTGTTGGCCCTGCGCACGTCGAGCAGGATGGCGCGGATGCGCTCGCCGGCCTGGTAGTGCTCGCCGGGTATCTGTTCGGAGCGGGGCAGGATGGCTTCGGTCTTCTCGACATTGACAATGATGGAGCCGCCCTCGAACCGCTGCACGCTGCCCGTCACGAGCGTGCCGATGCGGTCCACGTACTCCTCGTAGATCGTCTCGCTCTCGGCCTCGCGGATCTTCTGGACGATGATCTGTTTGGCGGTCTGGGCCGCTATCCTGCCGAGCATCTCGGGGTTGATGCGCTCCTGGCCTCTGAGGGCGGCCACCTCGCCGTTGTCGCGGTTGATGACCACGCTGATGTCGTCTTCGGTGCCGAAGTGCTTGCGGGCGGCCGACTGAAGGGCGCTCTCGATGGCCTGGAAGATGACCTCCTCGTCAATCTCCTTGTTGCGGTGGAGGCTGTTGACGAGCCGCAATATCTCTTTGCCCTGCATGGACACCGTTCCGGAAACGAAAAAAGGTGCTCCGCCCACGCCATCCGAGCTGTTGCTGCGGACGGCTTCACCGAGGCACACGGGCAGACCACCGGAGCACAACACGCAGTGCGCGCTCTTCAGGGCCGCGCACGCTCTCTGTTCCCTCGACTGAGGCCTCTCCTGCCGAGTGCGCAGTTGACACGCCCGGAGCATAGATTGTAGCGGGGCCGTCCTGGCCTGTCAAGCGAGAACTCGCCAGAAAGCCTCTGAATGCCCCTGGGGGCCTCCTCAGCCTGTCGGCGTCCTCAGGCCGCCAAGGCGCCCGTTTCAGACGAGCGGCGTCTGCCAGGCGGCCTTGAGCGAAGGGAGCTCCGCCTCCAACAGCGGGGTCCCATCCATGCCGATTACCTGGAGGGCGGCGGAGGCTGCCGTGCGGCCTATGGCGGCCGCCACAAGCCCCGCAAACCGCTCCTCGAACGCATCGGCCCTGTCGGGCGGCACTTCGGCCAGGAAGCGGCTGTTCGACTCGGCGAACAGCAGCACGGCGTCCCGGCGCTGCTCCGCGGGGCCTTCGTAGGGCACCCGGCGCAGGTCCACCGACAGGCCGACGCCGCCGGCGAAGGCCATCTCCGCCGCCGCGACGCCCAGGCCCCCCTCGGAGAGGTCGTGGCAGGCTCGCACCAGCCCGTCTGCGATGGCGCCCGACAGCGCCTCCATCGTGAGGCGCGCGCTCTCGACGCGCACCCGGGGCACCGTCACCCCGGTCAGGCCGAACAGCCCCAGGTAGTGGGAGCCGCCCAGCTCCGGCCGCGTCGAGCCTACCAGGTAGAGCAGGTTCCCGGGCTCCTTCAGGTCCATGGTCACGGCCCGGCGGACGTCGTCCATGACGGCCATGGCGCTGATGAGGAGGGTGGGAGGGATGGCGATAGTCTCCTCGCCGGTGTTGAACTCGTTGTTGAGGCTGTCCTTGCCGCTGATGAAGGGCACGCCGAAGCCCACGGCGCAGTCGTAGCAGGCCAGGGCGGCGCGCACCAGCGTGCCGAGCTGCTCGGGGCGGCGCGTGTTGCCCCAGCAGAAGTTGTCCAGGATGGCGGCCCGCGCGATGGGGGCGCCGACGGCGGTGATGTTGCGCAGGGCCTCGTCAATGGCCGAGGCGGCGCTGTGGTAGGCGTCTATGTCGCCGTACTTGGGGTTCAGGCCGCAGCCGACGGCTATGCCGCGCGCCGAGCCCAGCACGGGCGTGATAACGGACGCGTCGCCGGGGCCGTCCGCCTGCGGGCCGACCAGGGGCTTCACGACGGTCTGGCCCTGGACTTCGTGGTCGTACTGCCGGATGATCCACTCCTTGGAGCGCACGTTAGGTGCAGCCAGTATGCGGCGGAGCGCTTCGGCGTAGTCGTCCGGCCCTTCGAGGGCGGCGCGGCAGGCACCCCGCTGCTCGGGGCTGGCGTGCTGCTGCGTGTCCTGGACCAGCGGATCGGGGAAGCCGGGCGGCTCCCAGCGCGCCGTGCCGCGGAAGCGCGGCAGGCCGTGGTGCACGAACTCCATGTCGAGCTCAGCCACCGTGTTGCCGTCGTACTTGACCCTCAGCACGCCGTCGTCGGTGAAGGTGCCGATGACGGTCGCCTCCACGTCCTCGCCCTCGAAGGTGGCCAGCAGTTCGTCGAGGTCCTCGGGCGGCACCGAGAGCACCATCCGCTCCTGCGCCTCGGAGATCCAGACTTCGGTGTAGGAGAGGCCCTGGTATTTGAGGGGCACGTCGCGGATCTCGGCGTCGGCGCCGGTCCGTTCGCCCATCTCCCCGACGGCGCAGCTCAGGCCGCCCGCGCCGCAGTCGGTGATGGCCGTGTAGAGGCCGGCGTCGCGCGCTTTAAGCAGCGTGTCCAGCACCTTCTTCTCGGTGATCGGGTTGCCGATCTGCACGGCCCCGCCGGAGACCTCTTCGCTTTCGCTGGTCAGCTCCACGGAGGAAAACGTGGCGCCGTGGATGCCGTCGCGTCCGGTGCGACCGCCGACCACGACGATCAAGTCGTCCGGTTGTGCCGCCTTCCGCACGTAGTCGCGTGGGATTATGCCGATGTTGCCGCAGTAGACCAGGGGGTTGCCGGTATAGCGGGGGTCGAAGTAGACGGCCCCGTTGGCGGTGGGAATGCCCATCCGGTTGCCGTAGTCGCGCACGCCTGCCACGACGCCCTTCATGACGCGGCGAGGGTGGAGGGCGCCGCGTGGAACGTCGTCTTCGGCCATGTCGGGCGGGCCGAAGCAGAAGACGTCCGTGTTCATGATGGGCCTGGCGCCGAGCCCCGTGCCGAGGGGGTCGCGGATGACGCCGCCGATGCCCGTGTTGGCCCCGCCGTAAGGCTCGATGGCGCTGGGGTGATTGTGCGTTTCCACCTTGAAGCAGACGCAGCTCTCGCCGTCGAACTCGATGACGCCGGCGTTGTCCTCGAACACGCTGACACACCAGGGCTTGTCCAGCTCGGCCGTGGCGCGGGCCACGGTGCGGCCCAGCAGGTTGTCCAGCACCAGGCGTCCGTCGGCGTCCACGTTGTCTTCCCATCCGGGCGGCACGGGGCCTTCGTAGGTGATGTGGCCTTTGAGGGTCTTGTGGACGCAGTGCTCGCTCCAGGTCTGGGCGAGTATCTCGAGTTCGATGTCAGTGGGCTCCCGCCCGAGTTCCCGGTAATGCGCCTGGATGGTCTTCATCTCCTCCAGGGAGAGCGAGAGCACGCCCTCGACGCTGATGCGCATCAGCTCCGCGTCGCCGGCCTCCCGGATCGGCACGTGCAGCAGCTCGAACTCGTACTGCACCTCGTGCAGCGGGTAGGCGACCTCCGGCTGGTCTATGTGGACCTCTTCGATCGTGTCGTTAGCCAGGGCCTTCCAGGCGATCCTCTCCAGCTCCTGCCGGGACAGGCCGCCGCGGATGAGGTACCTGCGCGCCGTGCGGATGGCGCTCACCCGGTCGCCCAGGCCCAGGTCGGCCGCGCCCTTCATGGCGCTCTGCTGCACGGGGTCCATCACGCCCGGCCTGCGCTTGACCTCGATGGAGTGAACGTCGCCGTCCTCCGCCCAGGGCCAGGGCTCCTGACCCGGGCCGCAGACGCGATACCGCTGCACGACGGGGTCCAGGAGCAGGGCCTCGGTGAGGGCGCGGACCTGGGCGGGCTCCAGCTCCCCGTCCACCAGGAACACGTCCACCGCCCGGACGTCCCGGACGGATCGGATGCCCAGGTCGCGCACGTCGGCCAGGGCGCTCAGACCGGCCGGGTCCTTGCAGTCCTCCTTGTGGATGACCTCTACTCTGTGCTGCATGGTCGGCTCAAGGCGTTCTCAGGGGTTCACTGGTTCTCGGGGTGGCAGGGCCGACGCTTCTCCAGCAGGCGGTCCCTCTTGGCCTTGGCGTTCTCGAGCATTGCACGGAGCCGGGCCATATCGCCCTCGTCCAGCGCCTCAACCGTCTGCGCGAGCAGGGCGACGAGATCGGCGACGGCGCCGCGGATCTCCTCCCGATTCGTCTTGCAGATGTCGAGCCATATGTCCGGGCTGCCGCTGGCGATGCGGGTCGTGTCCAGCAGGCCCCGGCCGCAGAGCGCCATGTCGCCCTCGTCGAGCATCTGCACCACGGCGGCGGCCATGAGGTGCGGCATGTGGCTGATGCGCGCCACGGCCCGGTCGTGCGCCTGGGGGCTCATGCTCACCACGCGGGCCCCCATCTGCTCCCACATGCGGGCGATGCGGCTCTTGGTGTCCGGTTGCGTGATCGGCAGGGGAGTGAGGATGCAGACAGCGCCCTCGAACAGGTCGGGGTCGGCCGCCAGCGGCCCGCGCCGTTCGCTGCCCGCCATCGGGTGGCTGGGCACGTAGGCCACGTCGGGCCGGGTGTGCAGGGCCGAGGAGACCGTCTCGATGACCTTGACCTTCGTGCTCGCCACGTCCGTGAGGACGGCCTGGGGTTCGAGCGCCTCGGCCACCTCGGCGGCGAGCTGTGCGAACGCGCTGATCGGCGTGGCCAGCACTACCAGGTCGGCTCCGTCCACGCCTTGCCTGGGCTTGAGCGTTGCCCTGTCAATGGCGCCCACCTCGAGCGCCTTGTCCAGCGACTCGCGTCGCCGGCCGATGCCGACCACAGTCTCGGCGAGTCCTCTGCGGCGCATTGCCAGGCCCATCGAGCCGCCTATCAGCCCCGGGCCGATGATGGCGACCTTCTTGAACATGGGCGCTGCTGCCACGCGAGGGCACTCCACAGCGGGAACGGGCGGCGCTCCAACGCAGGCGGGGCGTATGGTAGTGGCGAGAAGGGGGCTTGTCAACGGAAGCGGCCGGGCGGTCGGCAGCCTGGCTTCAGCGCAGTTCGGCGCCGAGCTGCGACTGAAGGCGGCTCAGGATGGCGGCGCGGGCCTCTTCGGCTTCCTCGGCCGTGATCGTGCGGTCGCGTCGGCGAAAGGTGAGCGAGAAGGCCACGCTCTTCCGCCCGGCGGGCACGGGGTCGCCACGGTAGACGTCGAACAGCGCGACCGATTCCAGCAGGTCCGGCGCGTCGTGCCGGATGCACTGCTCCATGTCGGCCCACAGGACTGCCTCGTCCACCACCACCGCCAGGTCACGCGTCGTGGCGGGATAGGCCGGGACGGCACGGTAAGGCCGGTCCAGGCGGCAGCGCGCGGCCAGCAGGGCGAAGTCCACCTCCATGAGCGCGGGCGCGTTGGGCAGGTCCAGCTCCTGAGTCACCTCGGCGGCGGCGGCGCCCGCGCATCCAAGCCACTCGCCGTCCAGGCGCAGCGCCACGGCCTGCTCCTCTGCGAACGGTCCCCGCGCGCCGGGCGTCTCTTCCAGCCGGCCCTCGACGCCGAGCCCGTCCATCACGTTCCGGAGCACGCCCTTTAGCGTCCTCAGGCCGTCCTCGCGGTCGGTCAGGAGGGTAAGGCAGAGCTTCTCCTCGGGCGTGTCGGTCTCCGCGCGCGGCAGGTAGACGTGCCCGAGCTCGAACAGGTCCACTTGCGGCGAGCCGTGGGCGGCGTTGTAGGCCTTGGCATGCAAGAGATTGGCCATGTTGGTGAGGCGGAGGTGGGTCCTGTCAATCGTGACGGGGTTGCGCACGGCGATCGGCTCGGCCTGGCACCAGGGCTGGGCGAGCTGCAAGGGGTCCGGCGCGATCAGGCTGTAGGTCATCGCTTCGTCGAAGCCCTGCCCGGCCAGCAGCCGCCGCGCCTTGCGTTCGGCCATCTGCGAGATGGTGGGCCGCACGGGGCGCACGGGCATCTCGGTTGTCTCGCCTATCCGGTCGTAGCCGTGGATGCGGGCCACCTCCTCGATGAGGTCCACCTCGCGCTCCAGGTCGCTGCGCCAGCTCGGCACGCGCACCCGCACGGCGTCGGCGCCGCGGTCGAGCACCTCCAGTTGGAGCCCCTCCAGAATGCCCACGACCTCGTCGGGTGGCACTTCGATGCCCAGCAGCAGCGCCACGCGGCCGAATCGGAGCGTCACCTGGCGCAGCGCCGGCTCGTCCGCCCGCACGTCTATGGCCCCGCTCAGCAGGCGCCCGCCGGCCCACTCCACGATGAGCTGACAGGTCCGCCGCGAGGCCCAGTCGGTGACCTCCGGATCAACGCCCCGCTCGAAGCGGTACGACGACTCGCTGGCGACGCCATGGGCGCGGGAGGTGCGGCGGACGCTGCGCGGGTCGAACCGCGCCGCCTCCAGCAGCAGGTCGGCCGTCGCGTCCGAGATCTCCGAGTCCAGCCCGCCCATCACGCCGGCCAGGGCCACCGGCTTGACGGCGTCGGCGATGACGCACTCCTGGCCGCTCAGCTCGTGCTCCGTCCCGTCAATCGTCGTGATGACCTCGCCGGGCCGGGCGCGGCGCACCACAATCCGGCGGTCCCTGATGCGGGCGAGGTCAAAAGCATGCAGCGGCTGGCCGCACTCCAGCAGCACGTAGTTGGTCGCGTCCACGACGTTGTTGACGGGCCGGATGCCGCAGACCATCAGGCGCTTGCGCACCCATTCGGGCGAGGGCCCCACGCGGACGCCCTCGACCACGCGCGCCGTGTAGCGCGGGCAGAGGTCCGGCGCGGTGACCTCCACGGCAGCTGCGCTGCCGACGGGGCGTTCGGCTTCCTCGTCTACCTCCACCGGGGGCAGCTTGAGCTTGCCGCCGGTGATGGCCGCTATCTCGCGCGCGATGCCGACGTGGCCCAGGCAGTCCGGCCGGTTGGACTTCACCTCGACGTCGAGCATCCAGTCGTCGCCTTGCGGCTCGTAGCTCTCGACGTTGAGGCCGGCGCGGCTCAGTCGCTCGGCCAGCTCATGCGCGGCCAGGTCGAAGCCGCCGTAGTCCTTCAGCCAGTTGTAGCTCGCCTTCATGGCGGCCCGGCCCCTCAAAACTGCCTGAGAAAGCGCACGTCGTTCTGGAAGAACAACCGTCCGTCCGGTATCTGGTGCTTGAGCATGGCCAGCCTGTCCAGGCCCATGCCGAACGCAAACCCCGTGTAACGCTCGGCATCGTAGCCGACCGCCTCGAACACGTTGGGGTCAACCATCCCGGCGCCGAGCAGCTCCAGCCAGCCCGTGTAGGAGCAGGTGCGGCATCCGTTCCCGCTGCAGATGACGCACGTGCAGTGCACCTGCGCGCTCGGCTCGGTGAAGGGGAAGAAGTCCGGGGTGAACCGCACCTGGAGGTCCTGCCGGAAGAAGAGGCGCAGGAAGATGTGGAGCACGGCTTTGAGGTCGGCAAAGCTGACGCGCTCGTCCACCATCAGGCCTTCGAGCTGGTGGAACATGGAGAAGTGGCGCGCGTCCTCCGTGTCGCGCCGGAAGCAGCGCCCTGGCACGACGATGCGCACGGGGGGCTGCCGGGTCTCCATCACGCGGATCTGCCCCGGCGAGGTGTGCGGGCGCAGCAGCACCTCGTCGGTGACGTAGAAGGTGTCCCAAT
>LJUE01000094.1 GCA_001303885.1 Planctomycetes bacterium SM23_32
GCGGCTGATCACCGGCGGCGCCGGGCTCATCTTCAAGGGCCGGGGCTTCTACGCGACCGACAGCCGACGGGCAGCAAGGACGGCCAACCGAGAGGGGGGCCGGACGTGCTGTGGCCGCCAGACGCGGTGCGATACGCCCCCCTGCCGCCAGTGAGTCGCCCGCCGAGGCCGCCCTATCGGCGCCCCCCGAAGTCCACCGAGTCGAACGCCTTGCCGGCCCCCTCGCCGACCCGGTGGCCGCTGCGGACCACCCCCTTGATGACTCCCTCGGCGTCCACGTGCACCTGCTGCTGCATCACGCCGCTGACGAAGATGTTGTAGAGGATGAAGGCGACGACGATCAGCAGCACAATGACGAACAGCTTCTTCATGCCACGCCTCGGCCGGGACCGGCGCGATTCTAATGCCGCGGCGGGACGGAAGTAAAGGCCTCGAGCGGGGCCCGCGCCCTCAGCCTTCGCCCGCGAGGGCGCGCTGGAGGTCGGCCAGCTCACCTGCGCGAACGCGCCGGCGGCGGCGCTCCATCGGCCCGCCCGGCACGATGATGCGTGGGACCAGCTCGGCGGGCACCAGCTCGAAGCAGGGATTGCGCGTCACGACGCCCGGGACGGGATCGCCGAGCTCGTCCGGCCCCATCTCCTCCATCACGGGCTCGAAGCCGGCGGGCAGGAGCTTGCTCTCGCTTGCGACGCAGACGGACTCGACGCCGAACCGCCGGGCCACCGAGCAGAGGGCGAGCGTGCCGACCTTGTTGACCACCGACCCGTCGGCGCAGACCGAGTCGGCCCCGAAGACCAGCAGGTCGGCGGCGGCGAGGGCGCCGGCGGCGGCCGCGTCGGTCATCAGCTCGGTCGGAATGCCGAAGGACGCCGCCAGGCGCGCCGTGTCCCGCCCCTCGCAGGCCGGGCGGGACTCGCCGACGACGAGACGGCCGATGCGGCCGGCCGCCTCCCTGAGCAGGCACAGGACGCTGAAGGAGCGGCTGATGGTCACGACGGCGGCGCCGTCACGCACGAGGTCGGCCGCTGCGGCGGCGGCGCGCAGGGGCGCCTCTTCCCGCTCGGCGACGAGGCCCTGGATGCGGGCGACGAGGCGCTCGACTCCTGCCGGTCCCCCCTCGGCGTCGAGTGCCTCGCGGGAGGCCTGGAAGGCCGCAAGGGCCGCCGAACGCACCGACGCCATGCTCGGCCGCAGCGAGAGCGCCTCGCGACAGGCAGCCTGCATGGCGGCCTGGGCTTCGGACTGGGGGCTGGCCTCCAGGCCGCTCGCCACCTGCCGCAGGCCCTCCAGCGTCCAGATGCCCAGCTCCTCGGCGCCGTGCCTGCGGTCCTCGCGCACCTGCCGGAAGGTGCGTTCCGCGCCGCCTCGCTCCTGGGCCCGGGCCGCTGAGGCGTAGGCCTCGGCGAGCATCGGCACGGTGTCCAGCTCGAAGATGCGGCGGGGCTCCTGCCAGCCGAACTCCACGTGCTCCCAGTCGGGGCGCACCTCGTCCGGAGCGGCGCAGCCGAACAGGAAAGGGTGCACGACCCATACGACGCCCAGGTCCCAATCGGGGAAGCGCACCGGCGGCCCCTCCGCCCGGAGCCGCACGCGGGACCGGTCGAGCCCGGTCTCTTCCTCGATCTCGCGGTAGGCCTGCTCCAGGGGCTGCGCGGTCTCGACGGAGCCGCTGATGGCGGCCCAGCGTCCGGGGTAGGTGCTCACGTCCGGCCCGCGCCGGCCCAGCAGCACGGTCTCGTCTGCCGGACGGAGCAGGAAGCAGCTCACCACCTGCCGCAGCTTCATCGGCCGGCCCCCTTCCCTGCGGCGTCGCCAGGCGCAGCGGCTCAGAACTCGGGCGGGATCTCTATCCTGACGCCCTCATGGACCTCGGCGTCGGCAGCAGCATAGGCCTTGTAGTACTTCCGGGCGATGAGGTCCCAGCTGACCACTTCGGTGAGGTAGCGGTAAAGGTTGTGGCCCAGCTCCCAGCGCAGGCCCTCGTCGGTGGCCAGGCGGATGACCTGCTCGCGCAGCATCTGCCTGTTGGTGAACAGCAGCCCGCCGCCGCTCTCCAGCGTCTGGGCGGTCAGCCCCTCCAGGGGCGCCGTGGTGACGTAGGGCTTGTTGAGGGCGATGATGCGCGCCAGCGTGCCCGACTGCGTCTCGTCAATGCTGGGCAGGACGACGAAGTCGCAGACGCCCATCACCTTGTAGTAGACGTCGCCGCGGGGGGTGAACCGGAAGAAGCGCCCGATGCCCTTCTCCTCCAGCAGCTTCACGCCGTCCACGTAGCGCTCGAAGTCGGGGCGGTCGTTGGGGTCGCGGATGTCGCCGGCGCCCAGCAGCACCCAGTCCTGCCCCGTGCGGCGGCTTATCTCCTGGTAGAGGTCGTCCCACATGTCTGTCATGATGTCCCAGCGCTTGTTGGCCTGGATCCACCCCACCAGTCCGATGATGTGCTTGCCTTTCAGCTGGCGCAGGCCGAGCTCCTCCTTGAGCTGGTGGACCTGGTCAATGGCGTATCGCCTGTCCGGACGGGCGCCGTGCGGGACGATCATGATGTTGCGCGGGCGCTGCCAGCCATGGCGCGAGAAGGTCCAGTCCAGGCGCCACTTCTGGTAGTGGCACTTGAACAGCAACACGTTGCACACCTGGGCCACCTGCCGGATGAACTCCTCCTCGTGGTCCTTCATGCGACCGTGCACCGTGTGCGGCTCCACCACGGTGGGGAAGTCCCGCAGCCCCTCCAGCAGCGAGATGAAGCCCTCGTTCTCGTCGGACTCCCCCTCCTGGTCCACGTAGTTGTAGAGGCCGTACTCGTGCTGGAGGTGGACGGCGTAAGGGGCCAGCTCGCGGACCTTGTCCACGACGGGGCGGTGCCAATCGGCCCGCGAGGTGTCCATGATGGGGAAGACGCCCTCGCCCCGTCCGTCCGTGTGGGCGATGACGTATGTGGGCCGGTCGGGTTCGACCTTGCGTATGAACTCCATGGCCTCTTCGGCGAAGATGCCGATGCCGCACTTGCGGGGGGGCCAGCTGCTGATCATGACGATCGGCTTCTTGTCCGTCACCGGTCGGTCGCCCTCATCTGTCATGTGTGAAGGGGGTCTGCCGCCGTGGGGCTCAGAGCCTGGCGGCGATCCTCACGGCACGGCCGGCGGCCGTGCCCCTGGAGGCGCGGTCCTGCTCGGAGAAGACCTCCGTCAGGGTGAGCAGCGCAAGGAGGAAGCAGAGGGTGCTCTCGGCGCCCTGGTTGCGGTTGACGCCCTGCGCCGTCAGGCCGTCGCAGCAGCCGCCCGTGCGGAAATCGTAGAGGGATTCGCCCAGGTCGTTCACGCCCAGGAACCAGTCGAACGCCATGCGCATGTGCTGAAGGTACTGCCTCTGCCCGGTCAGCCGGAAGGCGACCTTGCACGCCTCCACCAGGCCGCAGGCGTCAATGGCCTGCTGGTCGAAAGTGGCCGGCTGGCCGCCGCGCACGTGCCATTCCTCGTTGCCCACCAGGGAGAAGTGCCCGGCGCGCTTGCACATGCCGAGGATGAAGTCCAGGCCCTGCTGGCCCAGCTCGCGGTAGCGGGCCTCGCCGGTGGCCTCGAAGGCCAGCAGCAGAGACTGGGGGATGACGGCGTTGTCGTAGGCCACCACATCCTCGAACCAGGGCCAGTCCTCGCCGCTGCCGGCCTCGAAGCTCTGGACGTGCGCGGCGGCCAGCCGGCGTATCTTCTCGATGATGTCCTCGGCCTCGGGGTAGCGCTGCAGGTAGTAGTAGAGCCCCAGGATCGCGTAGGCTCTCCCCCGCAGGTTCAGCGCTTTCAGGTTGCTCAGAGCGCCCTCGAACAGCTCCTTGGCCAGGTTCACGTAGGGCGCGGGGCCGCGGTACATGGTATAGGCCAGCCCCCACAGGGCCCGCCCGTAGCAGTCGTCGCTCCCCACCTCGTCCAGGAAGCGCCGGTCGTAGCTGACGAAGTTGTGGAACATGCCGTCAGGCCGCTGGGCATACCCCACGAAGGCGAGGTAGATGCTCAGCAGACGTTCGGCCTCGGTGTTGCGGTAGAGGTCGTAGTACTTGGACATTACGACCAGCGCCCGGGCGTTGTCGTCCGTGCAGTAGCCGTGGGAGCGGTCGGGCACCGAGTAGCGGGCGTGCTGGAGCATGCCGGTGTCGTCGGTCAGGCGCAGCAGGTGGTCCATCCGCGGCCGGGGCAGGCCGGTGATGGGCAGCACGTGGCGCATGCTCACGTCCGGCATCGAGGCGCGCACGCGGGCCGTGGAGATGGCCTCGCGGAAGGCCTCCAGATACTGTCCGCCCACCTCATGCCACGTCATGCGCCGGGAGAACTCGTAGGCGTTGGCCCGCATCTCCCGCACCCGCGGCGGATCGCTCAGCAGCTCCAGCAGCACCTCCGAGATGGCCTGCGGGTCCCTGAACCCCACCAGCCGCCCCCGCTCCCCCGCCAGCAGCTCCTCGGCATACCAGTAGGGGGTGGAGATGACGGGCTTGCCCGCCCCGAGCGCGTAGGCCAGCGTGCCGCTGGTTATCTGCTCGCGGTTCAGGTAGGGGGTCAGGTAGATGTCGGCCGCCTTGAGGAACTCGCAGAGCTCACCCAGGCTCACGAACCGTGCGCTGAACAGCACGTTCTTCTGCAGACCCAGGTCCCGGGCCGACCGCTGGAGGCTCAGGCGGTAGCTCTCGCCCTGCTCCCGCAGGATGTTGGGGTGGGTGGCCCCAAGCACGATGTAGCAGAGGTTCGGGAAGCGCTCGACCACCGGCGGCAGGGCCTGCAGGGCGTACTCGATGCCCTTGCCCGGGTTCAGCAGCCCGAAGGTGAGCAGCAGCTCGCGGCCCTCCATCTCGAACTGGGCCTTGTAGCCCTGCGGCTCGACCAGCGGTATCTCGGGCACGCCGTGATGGATGAGGCGTATCTTGGCCTCCGGCGCCCCGTAGACGTTCCGCAGGAAGGCAACGGCCCGCTCGCTCATCACCACCAGCAGGTTGCTGAGCACGATCAGCTCGTCCATCACCGCGCGCTGCGAGTCGTTGGGCGCCTGCAGGACCGTGTGGAAGGTAGTGATGATGGGGCAGCGCAGCTCCCGCAGCAGGTCCAGCGCGTAGGCGCCGTCGTGCCCGCCGAAGATGCCGAACTCGTGCTGCAGCGAGACGGCCCGCACGTTGTTGTAGTTGAGGTACTCGGCCGCCCGCACGTAGTCGGCGTTGTCGTGCTGGTCCAGGCGGTACTGGACCTCGCCGGGATAGGGCAGGTCGTCGCTCGGCTCGTCAACGGCCATCACCACCGTGCGCAGGCGGCCCTCGGTGCGGCTCAGCACCGCCGCCACCAGGTCGTTGGTGAACGTGCCGATGCCGCACTGGCGGGGCGGATAGGTGGCGATGAAGGCGATGGCGTCCTTCAGGTCCGTCGTGCGCTCCGGCATGCTGTCTACCCGTCCTTACGCGCAAACCGCCCTTCGATGCACCCCCGGCGCGCGCATCGCGCCATCGGCTCATTATAGCCACCGGCCCCCCGCCCTTCAAACCCGCCTCAACCCCGACACGGAGCGCCGGCCGGCGGCTCGTAGCCCTCCCGGTTCATCAGCCCGTACGTATACTGCTTGCCCAGCTCCACGCCCGGCTGGTCGAAGGTGTTCACCTCGTAGAGGCAGCCGCTGTAGGTGACGGCGTACTGGAAGAACATGAATAGCTCCCCCAGCGAGCGCGCGCTCACCGCGGGGACGCGCAGGGTCAGGTTGGGGCGGCGCTTGTCCCTCAGCGCGCATCGGGTGGCCGTCAGTTCGGCCGCGAAGAGCGCCCCGAACGTGCTCTCGGCCAGGTAGGAGAGCTCCGGTTCGCTGCGGCCCCGGCAGATCGGCACGTCCCCGTCCCCAAGGGGACGCTCCACCTCGATGAGGGTCAGCACCTTGTCGAACGCGCCGTCCTGGTAGAGCTGCATCACGGAGTGCTGGTCGGTCACGCCCACCGCGCCGACGGGCGTCGGCCCGACGAACACGCCCTCGGCGCTCAGCCCGTCGCGCTTGCCCAGGCTCTCGGCCCAGAGCTGGCAGTACCAGTCGGCCAGCCGGCGCAGGGCGCTGCTGTAGGGCATCAGCACGGTGATGGGCTTGCCCCTGCCGTAGAACAGGTAGAGCACGGCTGCGTAGAGGGCGGCCGGGTTGGCGGCCAGGCCCTCCGCCCGGCACGCCCGGTCCATCGCTGCCGCCCCGGCCAGCAGCTCCCGCACGTCCACGCCGCCCACGGCGGCGCTGAGCAGGCCCACGGCGCTCAGCACGCTGAAGCGGCCGCCGACGTTCGCCGGGATGGGCAGCGTGAAGAAGCCTTCCTCGTCGGCGATGCGCCGCAGCAGGCTCCTGTCGGGACTCAGGTCCGTCGTGGCCACGATCTGCCGGCCGGGCTGGCATCCCTCGCGCCGGAGCAGGTCGCGCGCCCATAGGAACTGGCTCATCGTCTCGGCCGTCGAGCCGGACTTGGTGATGACGTTGAAGACCGTCGCGTCCAGCTCGTCCCGGACGACGTCCAGGAAACCGTCCAGCAGGGCCGGGTCCACGTTGTCCAGCACGAACACGCGCGGCGCGCCCAGGCGGGCCGGATGCCCCTCGGGCAGCAGGTTGTGGAACGGGTGGTTGAGGGCGGCGTGGACGGCGATGTTGCCCAGGGCCGACCCGCCGATGCCGAGCACCACGAAGTTCCGGCACCACTCGCGCAGCTCGGATGCCTTGTCGGTGACGGCCGAGAGGGCCGCGGCGTCGTAGGGCAGCTCCATGAAGCCGACGTCGCCGCCGCGGCGGGACTCGATCTCGGCGTGGGCCGCGGCGATCCGCCCGGCGAGCGCCTGCACTTCCTGCGGCTTCAGGCCGTGCTCGTCGCCGACGGCGTCCGCGTAGACGTTCGTCGCGTCCAGTTGCAGCATGGGCTGTTCGGCGGCCATCTCGCGCTCTCTCCAATCTGCTCTGATGATCGTGGACGGCGCAGGAGCGCGCCGCCCGCCCCTTGGCTAACACTATGACTTCCGCCCGAGCCGTTCAACTGCACGCCGCTCCCACCGGGTCGCTTTGCATCGCCGCCGGGGGCGTGCTATAAGGGGAAGCGCGCCATGAACTGGAAACGGCACATCATCACGTTCGCCATCATCTTCCTGGTGGTCGGCCTCCTGATGGCGCCGCGGAGCGGCTGCCCCGGCGCGACGGGCCGCAAGGCCATCCGGCCGCCCGACGCGCGCATCGTCACGGTCACCTTCCGGGGCCGACCGGCCGACCGGGAGCGCCTCTCGCCCCTCTCCTACACCGTCCGGGCCGAGGTGGCCGACACGCTGGAGAAGCGCCAGGCCGGCCTGTCCGACCGGCCGGGCCTGGAGCCCGGCTACGGGATGCTCTACGTCTACGAGGAGGCCCGCCGGCCGGAGTTCTCGTGGCAGTACATGGGCTTCCCCGTGTCGGCGGCCTTCATGCGCGCGGACGGGACGATCAGCGAGCTGCATCGGGCCAGGCAGGGGGACCCCGAGCCGTTCGTGCCGGCCGATTCGATCGTCTACGTGCTGGAGGTGCGGGAAGGCTGGTTCGCCGACCGCGACCTGGGCGCCGGCGACCGGGCGGAGCTGCCGGAGGAGCTGGCGACCAGGTAGCGCGGGCCGCTCAGAGCACGTCCGGGCGGCGCCCGTTGCAGCCGGCGTGGTCGCAGCGGAGCGTCTCGCAGATGACGGCGACGGAGTTCACGCGGACGGCTCCTCGCGGGCGTTCGCGGACGGCTCCTCGCGGGTGCCCTCGGGTGGCTCCTGCGCCTCCAGGCTCAGCCCGGCCATGTGATGGGTTCTGACGGCCACGTAGATGCAGGCGATGAGCGTGCCGAACAGCAGCGTGGCCGCAATGGCG
>LJUE01000095.1 GCA_001303885.1 Planctomycetes bacterium SM23_32
TGTTGTGGTCGGTGACGGAGAAGCAATCCAGGGGGCTCTCGACGGCCCTTCGCGCCACCTCGGCGGGCGCTAGCACGCCATCGCTCATGTTGGTGTGGATGTGAAAGTCGCCGTTCACTCCGGGCCCGACCTCAGAAGCAGAGGTCCCTTCCCTTGAGCGCCGCCTCGACCGCAGGCAGGTCCGCCCGGCTGGTCAGGTCAAGGACGCCTCCCCGACAGAACAACACACGGAACGCCGACTCGCCCGAGGCCGCCAGGTCGGCAACGGCCGCCGTCAGCTCCAGCTCGCCGCGCTCGGGGCTCGGCTTCACGCGCCGGCAGGCGCCGAAGATGCCCGGCGTCAGGCGGTAGAGGTTCATGCTCACCCATATGCGGCCGTCCCGGCGGTAGCGCTCCGGGTCGGGCGGCTTCTCGACTATCTCTTTCAGGTTGTTGCCTCCGCCCTCGGCGGTGACGACGGCAAAGCTCTTGACGCGCTCGGGCGCGACGTTGCCCTGGCGGGTCAGTTCCTCGGTGTCGAAGGCGGCCAGCCAGCAGCCCCTGTCCGAGAGCCCGACCAGGCCCTGAAGCGCCTCCAGGGGGTACAGGTTGTCGCCGTTGCACAAGACGAAGGTCTCGTCGCCGACGAAGTCCTCGGCCGCCAGCACGGCGTCGGCCGTGCCGAGGGGCTCCTGCTGCACGGCGCATTCCACGCGGGCGCCCGAGGCGGCTGCGATGCGGCGGGCATGTTCGCGCATGGCCTGGGCGTCGGGCGCTGTGACGAGGCATATCTCCCGCAAGCCCGCGCGCAGCACGCTGTCCACCACGTAGTCGAGGAACGGCCGGCCGTTCAGGGGGATAAGGGCCTTCAGGCCCATCCTGGCCGCGCGTTCGGCCTCGGGCTCCAGTTCCATGCCGGGGTGTGACCGCTGCATGCGGGTGCCGAGGCCTCGGGCCAGGATGACGGCCTTGGCAGGGCCTTCGTACATGCCCGGCCGCGTCTTCCACCGCTGGTGCGGCCAGAGCCACCGCTCGGGCGCTCGCCTGACCACGTCCTCGAGGTCGGCAGTCAGCCGCTGCGTGATGCGGCGCACCTGGTCGGGGCCGCCGCTGGTGCCGTCCGGCACTATGAGATCGTGCAGACAGATGCGGAACCTGTTCCGGCGCGGCACCCGCACGGCGTCCACGAAGGCCAGCGGCGAGCCCGTGCGCAGCGCGATGCGAGCCGGCGCCGACGTGGTGGAGGCGGGCCGGCCGAAGAAGTCCACGAAGATGCCGTCGGCGCGCGCATCCTGGTCTATCAGCAGCGCCACGTTCTCACCCCGTCGCAGGACGCGGAGGAAGTGGCGCAGCCCGCCCCGTTTGCCCACCATGCGCTGCCCGGCCTTCTCGCGAAGCCCGCGCACGTAGCGGCGCACGTAGACGTTGCGTGAGTACCTCTGGAGGCTGTGCACCGGATAGCCGACCAGCGAGGCGGCGGCGCCCAGCACTTCCCAGTGCCCCACGTGTCCGGTAACGAAGATGATGCCCTTGCCCGCCGACAGCTCCTGCAGCTTCTCGAACCCGCGGACCTCGAGCAGTTCCCCCGTCGGGCGGCTCGCCGCGAGGCGGGCGAAGTTGAGCGAGTCGAGCAGCGAGACGGCCATGTGCCGGTAGGCGCCGCGCAGGATGCGCCGCCGCGCGGCCTCGTCCAGCTCCGGGAAGGCGCGCCAGAGGTTGGACAGCGCGTTGCGTCTGCGCCGCTTGCTGTCGAACAGGTAAGCGGCATCTCCCAGCAGGCAGCAGACGGCGCGCGCCGTCCGCCACGGCAACGGCTGCACCAGCGACTCAACGGTGCGCACGATCACGTAGACCAGACGGTCAGCCGACTTCTTCTTCCAGCCTGCCCTCAAACCGGTTCTCCCATGACCGCTGCGCTCGGCGAGCCAGCCGCGCGCCGCCGTCCACGGCGCGGGGTTGCGGGGCCTTCAGCCCCGGCCAGACGCGACCGCGTCGAGGCGCAGAACGTCCCGGAGGAACCGCCCCGTATGGCTGCGCCCACAGCGGGCCACCGCCTCCGGCGTGCCGGCGACCACGACTTCGCCGCCCTGTTCGCCCTGCTCCGGGCCGAGGTCAATGACGTGGTCGGCGTATTTTACCACATCCAGATTGTGCTCCACCACGAGGACGGAGTGCCCCCCGTCAACCAGCGACTGGAAACACGAGAGCAGCTTGCGCACGTCGTCGAAGTGCAGTCCAACGGTCGGCTCGTCGAAGATGAACAGCAGCCTCTCCTTGGTGCTGGACGCCATCTGGGAGGCCAGCTTCAGGCGTTGGGCCTCGCCCCCGGAGAGCGTGGTGGCCGGCTGGCCGAGCTTGAGATAGCCGAGACCCGTGTCCGTCAGGTACCGCAGCCGCCGGGCGATCTGCTTCTGATCGGCGAAGAAGCGCGTCGCCTCATGGACCGTCATGTTCAGCACGTCGTGGATGGATCGGCCGTTGTAGCGCACGCGCAGGATGTCCTTGTGGAAGCGCCTTCCCTCGCAGCGCGGGCACGTGACGAACACGTCCGCCAGGAACTGCATGTCCACCCGCATGCTGCCCGCGCCCTCGCACTCGTCGCACCGCCCTCCGGGGGTGTTGAACGAGAAGACGCCGGGATCCAGGTTGCGGATCCTGGCGTCGCGCGTCCCGGCGAAGAGCCGGCGGATGTCGCCGTAGGCCTTGATGTAGGTGGCGGGGTTGGAGCGCGGCGTGCGGCCGATGGGACTCTGGTCCACCAGGATGACGTCGTCTATCAGGTCATGGCCGGTGAGCTGGTCGTGTTCGCCTATCTCCTCGGCGTAGCCTCCGGGCTTGTGGCGCTTGAGGGCGCCGTAGAGGGTGTCGCGCACGAGCGTGCTCTTGCCGCTGCCGCTCACCCCGGTCACGCAGGTGAACAGGCCCAGGGGGAACTCGACGTCAACGCCCTTCAGATTGTGCTGGCGGGCCCCCTTCAAGGCAATCCTGTCGCGCCCCGGCTTGCGGCGCGAGCGAGGCACGGGGATGCGGAGCTCCCCGCGCAGGTAGGCGCCCGTCACGGACTCCTCGCTCCTGCACAGCTCGTCGGCCGGGCCGCTGTAGACCACTCGCCCGCCGCGCTCGCCGGCGCCGGGCCCCAGGTCAATGACGTGGTCCGCTGCCTCGATGATGGGCCGGTCGTGCTCCACCACCACCACCGTGTTGCCGCAGTCGCGCAGGTTCTTCAGGATGGCGATCAGCCGGTCCGCGTCGCGCGCGTGCAGGCCGATGCTCGGCTCGTCCAGTATGTAGAGCGTGTTCACCAGCGCCGAGCCGAGGCTGGTGGTCAGGTTGACGCGCTGCATCTCCCCGCCGCTCAGCGTGCGCGTGTGCCGGTCCAGCGTCAGGTAGCCGAGCCCGATCCGGACGAGGCAGTCGAGCCGGCTGCGTATCTCGCGCAGCAGCAGGGAGCTGATCTTCCGCTCGTAGTCCGTCAGTTCCACCTCCTCGCGGAAGAAGCGGTCGGCGCGCTCGATCGTCATGGCGTTGACGTCGGCGATGCTCACGCGGCCCACTTTCACGGCGCGCGCCTCCGGCGTCAGCCGCGTGCCGCCGCACTGCTGGCACGTCACGTAGCTGCGGTAGCGGCTCAGCAGCACGCGCACGTGGAGCTTGTACTTCTTGGTCTCCAGCCAGTCGAAGAAGTCCATCACGCCGTAGAAGTGCTCCGTGCCCTCGAAGACGGCGTCCCGCTGCCACGGCTCCAGCTCGCCCCAGGGCACGTCCACGGGGATGCCGGCCTCGGGAGCGCCGGCCAGGAGCTGCTCCAGGCACTCGGCCGTCGTCTCGGTGGTCCAGGGAGCGATGGCGCCGTCCCGGAGCGACTTGCCCGGGTCCGGCGCGCAGCGCTGTCGGCTGATGGCGATAGTGGCGCCGTAGCCGGAGCAGTTCTCGCACGCGCCGAGCGGGTTGTTGAAAGAGAAGAGCTGCGGCGTCGGCGTCGGCATCTCTCGGCCGCACTCCGTGCAGCGCAGCATGCGGGTGAACTCCCGCATCCTGCCGCCCTCCGCGCCCCCCACTGCGCGGACGCGGCAGCGACCTTTGCCGAGCCGGTAGCAGGTCTCCACTGCTTCCGTGAGGCGCTCGCTGACGCCTTCGCGCACGATCAGGCGGTCAACCACCACCTCCACCTCCGCCCCGGCCGGCAACTGCGGCGTCTCATCGGCCGTGATGTCGGCCACCTCGCCGCCCACCAGCAGCCGCACGAAGCCCATCTCCCGGATGCGGTCGGCCTGCTGCTGGGTGCTCAGCCTCTCGGTGAGGGTCAGGGGGAAGGTGACCATGAAGCGCGTGCCCTCGGGCATGGCGGCCGCCTCCTCGACGACGCGGCCGACGGCGTGAGCTACGATCTCCCGGTCGCAGTCGGGGCAGAACACGTGCCCCACGCGCGCCCAGAACAGGCGCATGTAGTCGTTCAGCTCGGTGGCCGTGCCGACGGTAGAGCGGCGGTTCTTGACGGGGTTCTTCTGCTCGATGGCGATGGCGGGGGGGACGTTCTCGACCGCGTCCACGTCCGGCTTGTCCATCCGCTCCAGGAACTGGCGGGCGTAGGCGCTGAAGGACTCGATGTAGCGGCGCTGCCCCTCGGCGTAGAGCGTGTCGAGCGCCAGGCTGGACTTGCCGCTCCCGCTCACCCCCGTGACGGCCACGTACTTCCCCCGGGGCACGTCCACGTCTATGTTCTTCAGGTTGTGGACGCGCACGCCGCGCGCGCGGATGGCGTTGTCAGTCTTCACAGTCTGCGTGCTGCTGCGAAGGTAGCCGGCCGCCTCCCAAACCTGCCATTATACCACGCGCCCCCAGGGCCTGAAGCGAAGGCCGGGCGCCGGCGCGCCGTCTGCGCGGTTGCGGCGGCCTGGAGGGCCACTATAATGGCTGAGGTGCGGCGCAGGTCTTCGCCCGGCGCCTCGAGGAGGCCGCTCGACCATGGGCAAACGGGGCATGGTGGACGTCTCGGGCAAGGAGCCGACGCGGCGGGAGGCCGTCGCCGAGGCCCTGCTGAGGGCCGACGAGAGGACGCTGAAGGCCCTCCAGGAGGGCGCCCTGCCCAAGGCTGATCCCCTGCCGACGGCGCGGGCCGCAGCGCTTCTCGCCGTCAAGGCCACGCCCGGCCTGATCCCCCACTGCCATCCCATCCCGCTGACGGACGCGGACGTGGAGTTCACGCTGGCGGCGGACGCCATCGTCGTGCACTGCCACGTGGCCGCGACGGCCCGGACGGGAGTGGAGATGGAGGCCCTGTGCGGCGCAACCATCGCCGCATTGACGCTTTACGACATGCTAAAGGCGCTCTGTCCCGCCGCTGAGATCGCGCACGTGAGGCTGCTGGAGAAGAGCGGCGGCAAAGGCGGACCGTGGAGGCGGGAGCGGGAGGATGGCTAAGAGGGGCGACGTGCTCGCCGTCTGCATCTCGACGGCCAAAGGCACGCCCAAGACGCCCATCGCCGCTGGACGGCTGATGGAGGGTCGCGGCCTGGCCGGGGATGCCCACGCCGGCACGGAGCGCGAGGTGAGCCTGCTGTGCCGGGCCAGCGCCGACAAGGTGCGCCGGCAGGGCCTGGAGGTCGGCCCGGGCGCCTTCGCCGAGAACCTGCTCGTGGACGGCCTGACGGCCGAGGACTTCGCCGTGGGCACGCGCATCCGGCTCACCCAGGGCGCGGACGAGGCCCTACTCGAAGTGACGCAGATCGGCAAAGAGTGTCACGCGGACTGCGCCATCCGCGAGCAGACGGGCGACTGCGTGATGCCGCGCGAGGGCATCTTCGCGCGCGTCGTCAGGGGCGGCCCGGTCCGCCCCGGCGCCCGTCTCGAGCTGCTCGAACGGGGATGAAAGCGCGGCCTGACACCGATCGGGGCCGATCCGGCCAGGGGCTTTCACCGGCGCGGATGCCGGTCCGCTGTCGCGCGTGCGGGAGGCGATGATGCAGATCAGGGCGGCGGTGCTGGTGACGAGTGACCGCATCGCGAAGGGGCTCGAGGAAGACCGCAGCGGCAAGCGCGCGGCCGAGCTGCTGGGCCAGGTGGCCGACGTGGCGGAGACCCGTGTCCTGCCCGACGACGTCCACAGCATAGGCGAGTGCCTGCGCCAATGGTGCGCCGAGGGGATGGACCTCATCGTCACGGTCGGCGGGACCGGCCTGGGGCCGCGCGACGTGACGCCGGAGGCCACCCTCAGCGTGCTGGAACGCGAGGCGCCGGGCATCAGCGCGGCGCTGCTGGTAGAGGGGCTCAAGTCTACCCCGCGCGCCATGCTCTCGCGGGCGGTCGCGGGGGTCAACGGCAGGACCCTCATCGTGAACCTGCCGGGCAGCACGTCGGCCGTCGAGGAGGGCATGGCCTGCCTCATGCCGGTGCTGCCGCACGCGTTCGAGGTCCTGCGCGGCGAACCCGAGCCTTACGAGGAGTAGGAGAGCGGCGTGGCCCTGGAACGCACAGCCGATCCCGACGAGGTGCGCCGCGCGGTCCGTGCCTGGCAGGCCGAGGGGCTCACGGTGGGCCTGGTGCCCACCATGGGCGCCCTCCACGAGGGACACCTGAGCCTGGTCCGGGCCTCCGTGGCCGAGTGCGACCGCACCGTCGTGAGCATCTACGTCAACCCCGCGCAGTTCGGCGAAGGCGAGGACCTGCAGGAGTATCCACGCCGCCTGGACGAGGACTGCCGCGTCGCCGAACAGAACGGCGTGGACCTGGTCTTCTGCCCCACCGACCGCGTGATGTATCCGCAGGGGCACGCCACCTTTGTCGTGCAGGAGCGCCTGACGGAGGTGCTGGAGGGCGCGTTCCGGCCGACGCACTTCCGCGGCGTGCTCACCGTAGTCTGCAAGCTGTTCAACATCGCGCCGGCCGACCGGGCCTACTTCGGCCAGAAGGACTTCCAGCAGACCGTGGTCGTGCGCCGCATGGTGTGCGACCTGAACATCCCGATCCGCGTCCGCGTCATGCCCACCGTGCGCGAGGAGGACGGGCTGGCCATGAGTTCGCGCAATGAGTGCCTGACCGCCCGGGAGCGGGAGCAGGCGAGCTGCCTCTCCAGGGCCCTGGTGGAGGCCCGCCGCGTCTACGAAGGGGGCCGCACGGACGCCGGCGCGCTGCGGGAGGCCATGCGCGCCGTCATCGCCGCGGCGCCGCTCGCGCGCCCCGACTACGTGGAAGTCGTGGACCACGAGACGCTGGAGCCCGTCAGTGAAGTCACGGACCGGGCAGTCGCCGTCCTTGCCGTCCGCATCGGCCGGACGCGTCTGATAGACAACATGCCCTTCGGTCCATCGGCGTCCGACTGAGGCGCATCGCTCCCCCTGGCCTCCGGCTGCCTCAGAGCGTCACTTCGGGCAGGTGCTCGGCCAGGTAGGCCAGGTTCTCGCGCACCCAGCGGTCAGGGTCGTCCACCTCGCCGCCCGGTTCGCCCATCTCAATGCCGGCAACGCACGCTTCCCCGTGCCTTGCGCAGGTGTCTTCGATGCCCAGCGCCGTCGCTGCCTCCACGTAGGCCCGGAAGTCGGCCTCGCCCGTGCCGATGATGCTGTTGGTGTGCCTGAAGGTGTCGGTCTCGCTGATGTGGACGTGCAGCATCCTGTCCCGCAGCTTGACCAGGCGATGCGGCCCTTCCCTGGTGATGCACAGGTGGCCGATGTCCACGTTGGCGAACACGTTGGGCATACCGACGTCCTCGAGCATCTGCCCGGCCCGGGCCATGCTGTTGACCACGAAGTAGACGTGCGGGTCCATCTCCAAATCCACCAGGATGCCC
>LJUE01000096.1 GCA_001303885.1 Planctomycetes bacterium SM23_32
ACGCGGAGCTTGGCGTCCAGGTTGCTCAGGGGCTCGTCGAAGAGGAAGACCTGGGGATGGCGGACGATGGCCCGCCCGACGGCGACCCGCTGCGCCTGCCCGCCGGACAGCTCGCGCGGCCGGCGCTTCAGCAGCCCGTCTATCTCCAGCAATCCGGCCGCCTCCCGGACACGCCGGTCTATCTCCTCGCGCGCGTACTTCCGCAGCCTCAGCCCGAAGGCCATGTTGTTGTAGACCGTCATGTGCGGATAGAGGGCGTAGTTCTGGAAGACCATCGCAATGTCGCGGTCCTTGGGCAGGACGTCGTTGACGCACTGGCCGCCGATGTAGATGCTGCCTTCGGTGATCTCTTCCAGCCCGGCCACCATGCGCAGCGTCGTTGACTTGCCGCAGCCCGAAGGCCCGACCAGCACCAACAGGCTGCCGTCCTCGACGGTCAGGTCAACGTCGTTGACGGCCTGCACGCCCCCCTCATAGACCTTGGAGACGTTCTCGAACCTGACTTCGGCCATTATGCTTGCTCCCGTGGTGCTCGGATGGCTATCCCTTGATGGCACCCTCGGAGATGCCCCGGATGAAGAGGCGCATCGTGAAGGCGAACAGGATGACCAGGGGTATCGCCGAGATGAAGTAGGCGGCCATCAGGGGTCCCCACTGCTTGACGTAGGCTCCCTGAAGCCTGAACAGCCCGACCGCCAGCGGCAGCTTCTCGGGGTCGCGTATCACGATGAGCGGCAGGATGAAGGAGTTCCACGCGCCCACGAAGTTCATGATGGCCAGTGCGGAGATGATGCCGCCGCACTGCGGGATCACCACGTGGATGACCTGCTGCAGATGGGAGGCGCCGTCTATGCGGGCGCACTCGAAGAACTCCTTGGGCATGTCCTCGACAAAGTTCCGCAAGACGAACAGACAGAAGACCTGCCCTCCGGCCGCGGTGACCACCGCCAGGCCCATCAGGGAGTTCAGCAGGCTGAGGCGGCGCATCAGGTTGAACAGGGGAATCAGGTTAGCCACGCCGGGCATGAGCATCAGGATGATGAGCCCCGCCCAGAAGATGCCGCCGAAGGGCACCCGGTAGCGGCCGAACACGTAGGCGGCCGGCACGGCGACCAGGAGCGTCACCAGCGTGGCTGTCACGGCCAGGAACACCGAGTTGGCGATGAACACCCCGACGGTGTCCCACGCTTCGGCCCAGTTCTCCCAGTGCAGCGGGAAGGTAGGCACCCAGGGATGGTTGTAGAACTGCTTGTTGTCCTTGAAGCTGATGATGAGCATCACGTAGAAGGGCAGGTAGACCAGGGCCAGCATCAGCCACAGGTAGCCGTGCTTCAGGAGGCGCGCGATCGGCCCTTCGGATACGCGGCTCATCTCTCCACCCGCACCAGCTTGTTGTTGACGTAAGTCAGCGCCAGTATGACGAAGAAGACCAGTATGCCGATGGCGCAGGCATAGCCGGCCTCTCGTTTGACGAAGGCGTTGTAGTACATGTAGAGCCCCGGCACCATGACGGCGCCGCCGGGGCCGCCCGTCTCGCCCAGCAGCACCAGGACCAGCCCGTAGCCCTTGAGCACGCCGATGATGAGCAGCACCAGGTTGATGCGCACCTGGGTGGCGATCAGCGGCAGCTCAATGTAGAGGAACTTGCCGAACCAGCCCACCCCGTCCAGGTCGGCGCACTCGTAGACGGAGTGCGGGATCTTCTCCAGCCCCGACAGGTAGATGAGCACGCCGATGACGCCGATCCACGGGAAACCCCAGAAGATATAGGCCGCCAGGGCCAGGTCAGAGTCCCCGAGCCAGGCCGGGTTGCGCCCCACCTGGAAGATGACGCTCTCGACGACGTTGGCTTTGACCGCCCAGGTGTTCATGGCGGCCAGGATGTCCAGGATGCCCGTGGTCGAGAGGAACCTGTTCAGAAGCCCTACGACCGGGTTGTAGAAGAACTTCCAGATCAGCAACCCCACCATCCACGGGATGACCATCGGCACCACGAACAGCAGCCGGTAGAAGTAACGCAGCCGATCCCGCGTGATGCGATGGATGACGACGGCCGTCACAATGGAGGGGACCATCTTGAAGAGGCTGGCGCCGAAGAGGATGCCCACGCGCACGAACGCCCATCCCAGCTCGGGATCGCCGAAGGCCTGGCGGTAGTTGCGCATGCCCACGTAGGTGGCCAGCTCGTCGCCGTCCCAGCGGTAGAAGCTGTGGTAAACGCCGCTGATAGCCGGCAGGTACATGAACATGGCCACAAGGACCAGCGTCGGCACCATCAGGGCGTAGAGCGACCAGTGGCGTCGGACCTGCGCGAACCTGATTCTCTCTCGTGGCATCGGGGTGCCCGGTCAGCCTCTGTCTGCTTTGCTGGAGCGCGCAAGCTCGACCCACGTGCGGATCTCGTTGTTGTACGAGCCCACTTGTCCCACGTAGGCCTCCATGATCCTCTTGTACTGAGTTTCGCTGCTGCCGGTGACTGAGGCCCCGGCCCCGGCCGCTCCCGTCATGTCCGCCCGCCGGAGGGCGGCGAACCGCATCTGCTGGGTCAACGTCTGCTGGTTGTTCTTGACGTATTCATAGACGCCGCCGGCCGACTCGCGGCGATAGGCGTCCATAAGCCGCTCCACGAACTGCTCGTAAGAGAGCTTGCCGGACAGGAACTCCGGCGTCAGCTGCCCGTAAGTCAGCTCCACGCCGGGCCCTTCGTAGTTGATGGCCGGGGAGTAGCCCTCTATGCGCGGAGCGAAGGGCTTCAGCTCGTCGCGCGGCCTGGCCCCTTTGATGACGGGCAGCCAGAACATGTTGCGGTTCAGCTCCTCGTTCTTCTTCAGGGACGAGGCATACTGGAGGAAGTCGAGCGCCTCATCCGGGTGGGCGGACGTCTTGGTGATGGCCATCGGGAAGCCGCCCTCGAGGCCCGCTTCGGTGCGGGGACCGGCCACGTAGCGCCCATAGCGGGGGTTGTCCCGCGAGGGCAGGGGGATGTCCGCCACGGCGATCTCGAACTCGCTCTGCACGTGCAGGCTCTGGAAGTCCCAGCTGCCCGTGCTGATCATCGCAGCGTGACCTTGCAGGAACAGGAAGACCGCCTCGTCCCGGTCCAGCGACATATAGCCTTGAGGGAAGTACTCCGAGAGCTCCCTGACTAGCTCGAAGTTCGCCCTGATGGCCGGCTCGGTCATGCTCACAGTACCGGCGTAGATGGCGGCCCCCGACTCGATCCTGCTCACGCTGCCGTCGTAGTCCCGGTCCAGTTGGCGCAGGTAGTCGGCGGTCAGCGCCGTCTGGAAGGCGTCGAAGAACTGCCGGAAGTTATACCCTGATCCGGAGATCGGCACCAACCGCCGGCCCTGCTGCCTGCCGTGCTCCTCCAGCGCCTCGCACAACTCGATGAACGCCTCGTAGGTCTGGGGGAACTGCTCGCCCCAGACCTCCTCGATCAGGGGCTTGTTGTAGTAGAGGCGCACGGTGAAGGCCGACAGGGGCACGCGGTAGTAGCTCTGCAGCGAGTCATCGTAGCCGCCCTCCATCTCGTCGAAGTAGGTCTTGCGCCACGGCGCCTCCTCCAGCGGTGTCCCCTTGTTGTAGGGATTCGGTTCGTCAACGTAGCGGTCGAGCGGCATGAAGTAGCGGGCATAGAACTTGGGCCAGAGCGCCCAGGCAACCGTTCCGCCGAGCCCGCACTCGATCATGTCCGGCGCCGTCCGGCCGATGAGCTGCGTGTTGACCCAGCGGAAGTAGCCTTCCTCGGGGATGAGGATCTGGCGCACCTCCACGTCGGGGTGCAGCTCGTGGTAGTTGGCGATCAGCCTGTCCAGCGCGCTGCGAATGCCCGGTTCGAGCTGCCAGTGCGCGAACCGCAGCACCTTCTTGCCCTCCGAGCCGGGCGCGCCCCCCCGCGCCCGCAGGGCGTTGACGCCCACCACGAGGCAGGAGACCACGTAGACAGTGATCAGCAGCAGGAGCGCCGGATACCGCCTCAGCCGTGTCCAGAGGTGCCGCAAGACCTAACCTCCCTGCTCGGCCCTGAGCGCGCGGACCCGCTCCAGCCTCTTCGTGGCGCGGTAGTAAAGCTCCGTCCGGCTGAACTCCGTGGCGTAGAGGTCGTAGTATTTCTCAGCCAGGGCCAGGTCGCCCAGTTCGCTTTCGGCGATGCTGGCTATCTTCCAGAGCACCGTCCCCCGCGTCTTCACCACCGAGATGCCCTCCTGCTCGGCGGCGATGAGGTGGCCGACGGCTTCGTCGAACCTCCTGGCCTGGATGTAAGCGTCGGCGGCCATCATGTGCATGGCGGGTGCCAGCCGGTTGTGGGGATTCGTCCCTAGCCTGTGCTCCAGCGCCGACAGGGCGCGGTCCTCGGCGCCCGGGGTGGGGAGCTTGAACTCCCCGCGGTGTTCCTCGACTACGTCCGGGCGGAGGAGTGAGTCGGCAAGCTGCAGGACGGCCTCGTCCGCCTCCATGCTCCCCGGATAGGCGGCGATCAGGTCCGTCAGCTTGGACTGGCCCTCCAGCAGGTTGCCGCCTGCCAGCGCGACTCGGGCGAGCCCCAGCGCGCTCTGCCGCTTTGCCGGCTCTTGCTCAAGCACCCCGAGCAGGGCGTAGTTCTCGGCGGCGGCGTCCAGGTCGGCGTTGGGGCGGTAATGATACGTGGTGGCCAGGCCAAGCAGGGCGGAGTATCGCTGCTCCGCAGTGAGCCCCCCATTCTGTTTCAGGCCCTCGAAACGGTCCACGGCGATGTCGAAGTCGCCCGTCGAATAGGCTCGCCAGGCCTGCTCCAGCAGGTCAGACGCCGACTCGGGCTCGGGAGCGCAGCCGGCGAATACCGACGCCAGCGCCAGGACCAGCGACGACAGGGCTGCAGGGCGCAATCTCGCCTCCGGGTTGCCGTTCGATCGTCCGCCCTGGAGGAGGGCGGCGACGCCTGTCTACTTTACCGATCTGCTCGTAATTGTCAAGCGACCGCGCTCACAGGTAGATGGGGTTAGTCCATGCGCGGCGGCCTTCGGCGTCCACGACCTCGGCGCGCACGTACTTCCACTCGGCGTCCACCTCGGCCTGCGCCTCCCTGAGCAGTCCGTCGCCCCGGGCGCAGCAGCTCAGCCCATGCCAGTTGGCGCCCATAAGGTGGACCTCTCGCGCGGGCTCGCACTGCACGTACGCCTTGCCCTCCAACAGCCCGAAGTCCAGGACGCGGGGTCCGCAGGAGCAGTAGTGGCACCCCGTGCGCAGCGCCTCCAGCACGGCCGGCGCGCTCAGCTCCGGCATCTTCAGCATCACCCAGCCGCCGAACAAGTCGCCCCCCTGTCCCTCGGCGCTGTGGACGTCGTCCACGGCAATGCCGGGAGTGCGGGCGCCCTTGTTCAGCATGTTGTCCCAATGCACCGAGCTGCACGCCTTGTTGATGTTGCGGCAGCCGGCGTTGTAGACCTCGACGCCGACGTGCCCGTGCACGGCGAGCAGGTCCTGTGCGTCGTTGCCGCTCCAGTAGGGGTGGGCAAGCAGGCTCTCGCCGCCTTCCTTCTTGGCCCAGGCTATCACGTCATTCGGGGAGGGAGAGCCCGGCACCGTCGCATCGGGGTGGACGTTGAGGCAGACGAAGTGGTAGAAGGGCGCGCCGCCGCTCGCTGCCGAACTCACCTCCACTCCGTCGAGCAGCAGCATCTCGTCCGTGCTGAAATCGGCGACCTCGGAGGTCACGCCGTGGTCCGTGATTGCCAGCACGTCGTAGCCCTCGTTCCGGTACTGGCGGATGCGCTCCTCGACGCTCGCCTGCCCGTCGGACGCTCTGGTGTGCGTGTGGAGGTTGCCCCTGTACCAGTTGCCCTGTTGGCGAAACGGATTGACGAACACCTCGTGTCTCCTGTTCTATCGGTGAGGCACTCAGACGCGGAAGAGCTGTCCCATGCGCCGGCCGAGCAGCTTGCCCGCTGCCAGCAGGGACAGCGCCAGGAACACCATCGCCCACACGCCCAGCGCGCTGGCGATCGGGGGGCCGTCTTCTATGCGCTGGATCAGCACGTAGATGGCCTTCGTTATCGGGTAGAACCGCTCCTTCATGGCCAGTATCAGGCTGTCGCTCACCTCCAGCATGGCAAACGAGAAGACCAGTATGCCGCCGGCCACCAGGTTGGCGCCGAGCAGGGGCAGCGTGACGCGCCGCATGGCGCGCAGGGGGTGGCTGCCCAGGTTGATGGCGGCCTCTTCGAGCTGGACGTTCACCTGCTGGAAGCCCGCGTAGGCCGCCCGCACCATGTAGGGCAGCCGCCGGATGGCGTAGGCGACCACCAGCAGGGGCACCGGGTTCTCCCGGGGGTCCAGGAACGTGCCCGAGAACGCCGCCACGTAGCCGAACGCCAGCACCAGCCCCGGTATGGCCAGCGGCAGCATGACGATGGCGTCCAGGATGCTCGAGCCGCGAAACGCGTGGCGCACCAGCACGTAGGCCACCAGCACGCCCACGACCATGTCCAGCACCGTGCTCAGGCTGCTGAAGAGGATGCTGTTGCGGATGCTGGACACCGTCAGCTCGTGCCCCAGCGCGTCGCGGAAATGCTCGGCCGTGTAGCTGCCCGGCAGCACCGTCATAAACCACCGGTCTTTCAGCGACGTGAGCAGCACGGCGGCGTGGGGCAGACACGCGGCGCCGACGACGATCAGGATGAAAGCGATGGCGAGCGCAGCCCCCAGGGGGCCGGTCCTCTTCTCGGAGCCCTGTACCGGACCGCGGCTGAGCGACTGGTAGGCGCGCAGGCCGAACAGGCGCTTTGAGGCCAGGTAGATGAGCATGGTCATGGCCAGCACGCCGACCACCAGCGCATAGCCCTGGGGGTTCTTCTCCAGGTCGGTGACCTGGTTGAAGATCTGGACGGGCACCACGCGCCGGTAGCCGAACACCAGCGGCGTGCCCAGGTCCGTGAAGGCCCAGATGAACACGATCACCGAGCCGGCGAAGAGCCCGGGCATCATCAGCGGCAGCGTGATCTTGCGGAACAGGCCCAGGCCGCTCGACCCCATGTTGACGGCGGCCTCTTCCAGCGAGGGGTCCACGTTGGCCAGCGCGGCCGCGAAGTTCAGGTACATGATGGGGTAGAGGTGCAGCACCTCCATGATGACCACGCCCCAGAACCGCGCGCCGCCCAGCCAGTCTATCGGCGAGTCCATCAGCCCCGCGCGCATCAGCAGCAGGTTGAGCGAGCCGAACCGCGCCAGGATCTGGCGCATGCCGATGGCGCCGACGAAGGGGGGCATGATCATGGGCAGCAGCAGGAGCCCGGTCAGGAACGCCTTGCCCGGGAAACGGTAGCGCACGCCGACCACCGAAAGGGGCAGCGCCAGGGCCGCCGTGATGGCCGTCACCACGCAGCCCAGCGCCAGGCTGTTGAGGATGGACTTGGCGGTGAGCCTGTCCTGCCAAAGATACTCGAAGAACCCGAGCGTGAAGCGCCCATCAACAACGAACGCGCCGCGGCAGGAGTAGTAGAGGGGGTAGGCGAGGAACACGCCCAGGAAGGCGACTACGACCAGGAGCACGGCGATGCGCGTTCGCCTCACGCTTCGGCTCCTTGGCCGGCGGCGGGCAGGATGACGGCATCTTGTGGGTCGAAGCCCACGTCCACCTCGCCGCCGGCGGGCGGGGCCGCCTCGCTGGGATTGGAGCGCACGGCCCGAAGCTCCATCCCAGCCGCTTCGAGCACGAACTGCTCGACCT
>LJUE01000097.1 GCA_001303885.1 Planctomycetes bacterium SM23_32
CGAGGTCGGCCAGCGGCCCGAGCGCCTGCCGGCAGGCGGCCTCGTCATGCCGGGGCGCGCAGTTAAGCAGCACGAGGCGGCACGGGTAGTCGAGCATGTCGCACAGGTAGCGCACGGCGCCCAGCTCGGCCTCGTCCCACCGAGTCAAGGGAAGCAGGGCGGCCACCTTCCGCACCTTGGGCCAGGGCTCGGGCGGGAGGTCGGCGCGGACCCTGCGCGCGGCCTGGCGATAGCCCTCCTCATCCCGGCGCTGGACGTCGGAGATCCTGTCCGAGTCGCAGACGGGCTGGTAGTACTCGCCCGTGGTCCGCTGCACGTGCAGGAAGTCGGTGTAGAAGGAGAGCTTGCGGGTGAGGTCCCAGTCTATGAGCACGCGGACCTCTTCGTCGTAGCCCCCCGCCCTGAGGGCCAGCTCCTTGCGGTGCATCAGGCTCACGTGGAGGGTGTGGTTGAAGTGGAACATCAGCAGCCGGTTGTAGTCCCGGCAGATGACGACGCGTTTCTCCAGCGGGTAGCGCCGGCCGTCCGGTCCCTTCAGGAACACCACCGCGTAGAGATCGGAATAGGCCACGCCGATCTCCTCGTTCTCCTCCAGCGCGCGGACGAGCGTCGCCAGGTGGTTGGGATACCAGACGTCGTCATCGTCCAGGTAGGCCACGTAGCGCCCCCGGGCTCGCTCCAGGCCGAGGTTCAGGCAGGCGGCTTTGCCGCGGTTCTCCGGCAGGCTCAAGTAGCTGATGCGCGCATCGCGGAAGCTCGCGACAACGTCGCCCACGTCCCGGCCGCCGTCGTTGATGACCAGCAGCTCCCAGTCCGCGAACTGCTGCCCGGCGACGCTGCGTATGGCGTCCGGCAGGCAGGAGGGCCGGTTGTAGGTGGGCATGAGGACGGTGACTGTCGGTTCGCCTGCCATGCGCACCCGGCCTTTCACAAGTAACCCAGGTCTTCCAGGCGGGCGGTCAGGACACGCTCCTCCGAGGCCGACAGGCCGCAGACCTCCGACCCTTCCGGCGGCACGTAGACACTGTCAAGGTAGGCCTGCGTTTCCCGGCGAAGGGTCTCGATGTCGGGCGGTGCCTCAGCGCCGGGCGGGCCGGCCGAGCGGAGACGGTGCGCTTCGGTGGCCCCGGTGCCTCCGTCATGCACCACCTGGTAGTCACCCCGGATGCAGAACGTCATCTCCTTGCAGCACTCCTTGACCGGCGCGGGGAACGGCTTCAGTTCGAACGCCCTCCCGTTGCCGTCGCCGCACCGGTTGTCGGCGCCGTCGTAGAACGTCTGACCGTAGACCGGGCGCGGGCACGCGTCGGTGAGCGTGGTGCCAAGGAACGTGCGGGGAGCATCCGTGACGCCGCACAGGTCCAGGATCGTCGGCGCAATGTCCAGGGCGGAGACGGCCCTGTCGCTGTCCGAGCGGGCCAGGCGCCCCGCCAGGCCGCCGCTGAAGACGAGGGGGACGTGGATCACGCCTTCGGCAAGGCGGTCGTAGCCGTGCCCGAAGACGCCGCGCTCGAGCAGTTCCTGCCCGTGGTCGGCCGTGACGCAGAGCAGGGAACGCTTCCATAGCCCCGCGTCAGCCAGGAAGTTGCGGAGCACCTGGACGTTCGCGTCCACGTAGGCCACGGCGCTGTCGTAGAGGTCCACGTACTTCTCGGCGTAGGGCCGCAGTGCCTCCAGGCCCGCCGGCGAGGCGAGCAGCGAATTCAGGAAGAACTGCTGCACCATGGTGAAGGACCCGATGGGCGACCAGGGCACGGTGATGTTCTCGTGCAGGTCCATCAGGTGCAGCCAGAGGAAGCGCTTCGGGCCGGCACCGTCCTGGAGCAACCGCGCCAGGGCCCCCTTGACGATGTCGGCCGCGTCGTAGGGGTAGAAGCGGGCCCGCGCGGCGATGGTCCTTACCAGCGGCAGCCCTTCCTTGCCGACGGTCTCCCGCAGCAGGTCGTAGATGTCCGGGTGGGCCTGGCAATCCTCGAAGAGCGCCATCAGCTCGTCGTTGGTGGGCTTCTGGAGGCGGCGCGGCGAGTCATCGGCGAACGTCTCGCGCACGTGGTCGAAGTTCTCCGGGCCGAGGAAGTCCTCGAACTCGTCGAAGCCCCGGTCGTAGCCATAGAAGTGCGAGACGTGCGGGTTGGCCGCGTTGATCCCGACGGTGTGGTAGCCGTTGCGCGACATGACCTCGGGCAGCGACGTCAGATGGTCGGGCACCGAGCGGGTGGTGCCGAAGCTCTGGAAGAAGTTGGACAGCATGATGGCGGGGAAGCTCTGGGCCGTCTGGCCGGCCGTGGAGTAGGCGCGCGGGAAGTTGATGCCCTCGGCGGCCAGTGCGTCCGCTGCGGGCGTCAGGGGTCGGTGATAGCCGTTGCACGACAGCCGGTCCCCTCGCATGCAGTCCACGGTCAGCAGGATGACGACTTCTTCGGCGCCCCGGCAAGGCGCAATGCCCAGAGCGGTCCGGATCTGCGCCCGGTCGGAGGCCAGGGGGAAGGCATGCAGGTAATAGTCCCGCTCGGCCGCGCGGCCCTGCGCCTGACACGACCAGGTCTTGATCAGCCTCAGGGCATCGTCGAGCATCACGTCCTTCTCCGGCGCGCTCATCAGGGCCCGGGCCACCTCCTGGCTCAGCGCCGGAGCGTCCCGCCCCGTGTCGGCGAGGACGCGGAGCTTGTCCACCATGGAACGGGCGCGCTGCACGCCCATCCGCAGCGTCTCCAGGGCGTCGTGCCGGCCGGCTGCGTGCGCCAGTGGTCGGGCGGCGCTGTCACTCATGTCGCGGCTCCCTCTTGGTCGTGTGATCGGGCGGGGCTAACCCGCTCTCCTGCTGGCGCTGCGGCCCTCCTCTCCCACGCGGGGGGCGCAGGCCGCCTGTATCGTGCCGAACAGCCTGGCGTAGTCGTCGGCCACCCGGTCCCAGTGGTAGCGTTTGAGCGCCTTCTTGTGGGCCCAGCGGCCCATCAGGGCCATCTCGCGCGGATGGTCCATGGCCCACTGGATGGCCCCGGCCAGCATCTGCGGCTTCCTGGGCTCGACCAGCAGGCCGTGCTTCTTCCCCGTGACCAGCCACGGGGTGCCGCCGACCCCCGTCGTGATGAGCGGAATGCCGACGGCCATGCACTCGATGACGGCCAGGCTGCACGCCTCGAAGTTGGACGGCAGCACGCAGAGGTCATGCTCGCTGAGGGCGCGCGCCAGCTCGCCGGGGGCCGCCCAGCCCAGGAACCGCACGTTCTCCCCCAGGCCGAGCGATCCAATCTTCGAGCGCATGAGGTCCGCGTCCGGCCCGTCGCCGATGATGTCCAGGACGAAGTCCGGGCAGCGCTCCTTGACGGCCGGCAGCGCGTTGCACAACGTGGCCAGGCCCTTCTGCTCGTCGGCGAGCCGCCCGAAGAAGACCAGGCGACGCAGCTCCTTCGCGTCGCGGTCCCGGTATCGGGCGAAGAACTCGTCCCCGGCCGCGTTCGGAATCACAATGATGCCGTCGGCGCGGCTGAAGCGCCTCTGGAGCACGCCCCGGGCGTACGGCGTGACGGCTACCACGAAGTCGGCCGCGCGGAAAACCGAGCTGTTGCTCCGCTCCGGCGGGTATTGGACGTTCTGGCACCAGACACCTACGGGGATGCCGCGGCCGTGGCAGGCAGCGGTGAGGCCCGGGCAGGCCGCGCGCCACAGCGGCAGGCACACGTCCGTCTCGGCGGCCAGCTGCTCCACCGCGCGGCTCGCCGCCCGATGGAAAGACCCCAGGTCCGGCCCTTCGACCCATCGGATCCGATAGCGGGCGTCCGGCGGCTCGGCGACGGGCCGGTCGTGGATGAAGGGGGCGGCGTTGTGCAGGACGGTCACCTGCCAGCCCCTGCCCACCAGCCGGTTGGCCACCTGATGGATGGCGTTCTCGGCGCCGCCCGCGCCGGGCTGGTTGTGGGAGACGAAGCAGAGCCGCGGCCTGCGGCCCCCGCGCCTCGGCGTCACCGCCTGGGCGACGGACGCCTCCTTGTCCGGGCTCAGGACCACCTCCAGCTCACCGGCCAGCTTGTGGGACGAGACCACGCGGAACGGCGGGATGCCGTAAGACGCGCCCAAGGCCTGCCACACCGAACTGCTTGCGTCGAAGTAGCGGAGCGTGCCCTCGGTGAAATAGCGGCGGTGCGTCGGATCGGCAATCGCCTTGTCGGCCGGGAAGAGCGGCACGACGATCTCGATCATGCCTGCGGGCTTACAGACCCGCCAGATCTCGCACATCAGCGGGATGAAGCCCTCGCCAATGTGCTCCAGGAGGTTGTCGGCAGCCAAGCGGTCAACCGAATCGGTCGCCAGCGGGATGCCCCGCGTCAGGTCGCACGCCACGTCGGCCCCGCAGCGCGGGTCAATGTCCAGGCCGATGTAGCCCCTGCGTTTGAACCGCCCGCAGCCGAGGTCCACGCAGACCAGATCCCGGTCCTGCTCGTGCTCCTTCTCGTGCTCGTGGTCTTGCTTCCTTTCGTTCTGCCGTAGCACCTCCGTGAGCACGCGCTCGACCGTGATCAGTTCCATGCACCGGTGGCTCGCGCAGTCGGCCCAGCTCGGCAGGTACTGGCAGGGCCGGCAGCCGATGTCGCTGGCTATCAGGCGCACGCGCGGGCCGGCGGGCAGGTTCTTGGCCTCCAGCGTCGGGCCGAACAGGACGCAGGTCTGGGCGCCGACCGCCCCGCCGATGTGCGCCGGCCCGGAGTCATTGGCAATCAGCAGCCCCGCCTCCCGGATCACGTAGGCGGTCTCCGGGACCGAGTACTTCCCCAGCAGGCTGAGCACCCCCGGCGGCCAGCCGGCCGGGTCGAAACGCTCGGCCTCGTCGGGGCCGCCTATCAGGGCCACCTGGAAGCCGCGCCCCAGCAGGCGGCGCGCCAGCTCGGGGAAGTAGGGCCATCGCTTGCGCTGCCACTCGGGGTCGGGGTTGGACGTGTCGGACAGCAGCGCGACCGGCCGGCCCGCATCGAACGGCAGCGGCACCTCTCGCACCGCGCAGCAGGCCGCCGGCCTCTCGCCCTCATAGCCGAGGACGCGCGCCAGGTCCATGTGGAACTCGGACTCGTGCCGCTTGAAGTCCACGAACTTAATCTCGACCACGGGCACGTCGCCTGAGCCGACCAGGCCGCCGTAAGCCCTGGAGAACTGCCCCGACCACATCGAAAGCAGCAATGCGTCCCGCTCCACGGTCGGGTCGAACTCCTGCAGCGGCGTGCACTTGGCCACGGGCGCCCACCCGGACATCACGGCCAGCGCCGGGTGGTGGCCGACGACCTCGATCTCCGCGGCGGGGTAGACGGCCTTCAACGCCCTGATGGCCGGCGTCAGCATGACCATGTTCCCGATGCCCTGGACCATGACCACGGCGAACCGAAGCGGCGCGTCGCGGAACCGCTCCCGCAGGAACCGTGCCGGCTCGGGCGCCAGCGCCCGCAGCCTGTAGCCCAGCACCAGCCGGAAGGCCTGGTGCACGGCCCCCTGCCAGAGCCACTGCTGGGCCAGCGCCCGCACCTCGTCCCACGAGCCCAGCGACAGGAGCCGGGGCCCGCCGCGGGCATCGGCGAGTGGGTCGGCGTCAAGCGGCGTGTTATCGGTCAAGGGCGAGTGCTCCGTCTGTGGCTGAAGGGCCTCGGTTTCAGGCCAGGTCCAGGTCGGCCAGGGCGGCGGCGCGCCGTGTGAGGCCATGCTCGCCCTGCGGGCCGGCCGCCGCCTCGCCGTGCATCTCCACTATGCGTTGCCATATCTCGCTGTACTGGAGCCATTTGCGGTAGTCTCGCAGCAGCGGGCGCAGCCGGTAGACCAGTTCGCCCAGCGTGAGCGCCGACTGCCCCATCACCACGTCGCCGGCGTAGGCGTCGGGGCCGTTGAAGTTCCGTTCCAGGCGCCTCAGGTCGGCCTCGGCCGCCGCCGGGTCCAGCCCCATCGAGTCAAGCTCCTCCCTCACGGCGCGCCGGCCGGCGGGCGGCATCTCCTCCATCACCATGCCCATGTTGCGCCTGAACCAGTAAGGCGCCCCCTCGATGCACTTGGCCTTCCACGAGTCGAACGAGATCCAGTGCGGGTGGTAGCCGACGATGTTGGTGTCCACGTAGATGCGCGCGCCGTGCTCCTGCTCCCAGAGCTTGCCCAGCGCCTGGTCGCTGCCCCAGGCGTGCGCCGGGTCGTAGAGGCCGAAGCTCGCGTAGGCCTCCTTCATGGCGCTCAGATTGCACGTGACGAACCAGGTGTGGTCGCCCAGGAAGCGGGGCCGCGGCCGGTGCAGCGCCGTGTAGAGCGGGATGGCCTCGTGCAGGTAGTTGAACAGGCTCCTCAGGTAGGCGCGGCCGAAGCGCCGCCCCCCGACCACCACGCACTCCGGCTCGAAGCCGAACGCCTCGTGCTGCTCGTAGTGCTGTGCCAGAGCCGTCCGGGATAGGACGGTGTCCAGGTTGATCTGCAGTATCACGTCGCCGGCGGCCTGCCGGATGCCCTCGTTGCGCGCCCGGGCGATGGACGCCGGCTCGACGCCCAGCAGGCGCAGGCGGCCGCCGAAGTGTGGGGACCAGCGCCGCATCGTCTCGTCCAGCTCGGCGGCCGTCCCCTCAGTGAGGCCGTTGCCGACAACCAGCACCTCGAACCGCTCGGCCGGCAGCGTCTGGACGTGGAGCGCGTCGAGGCACTTGTCCAGCACCTCGAAGTGGCTGTGGGCCGGCACGACCACGGACACGTCCACGCCCGCCGCCGGACCCGTTGTGAGCGCCTCGCCGTTCGGCTGGCGGAGGGCCGCCTCGGCCGTGGTGCCCATTGCACGGCAGACCAAGCGGAGGTTCTCGTTGGCCTCGGCATGGGCGGGATCGAGCTTCAGCGCGCGTGTCAGCAGGCGGATGGCCTCCTTGGGGCGGCCGAGCTGGAAGCTGAGCGCGCCCATGTCACTGAGCAGCTCGGCGCTCTGTCCCCGGACCTCGAGCAGCCGTCGGCAGGCGTCGAGGGCGCCTTTCAAGTCGCCGGCCTCGTAGCAGACCCGCATGTGGTCCCACAGCTCAGAGTCGGCCTGCATGCCCTGCCTTTGCTCCTTGCTTCACGCAGAAGTAGATGTCCAGCTCGCTTCCGAGCCGGTGCCGCCGGGCCGCTTCCAGGCCCAGCCCTCTCAGGTAGTCGTCGCAGGTCACCTCGAAGCCCGCCTCGGCGAGCCGCCGGGCGTAGTCACGTCCATAGGCGCGAACGTGGTCCCATTGCCCGTAGAGCCGCTCCCTGTCCTCCGGGCTGACTATGCCGGGGTCCTCCAGGGTGGCCTCGCGGGTCCTGTCCACCGGCGAGTGAAGGACGGCCCATCCGCCGGGCTTGAGCACGCGCCACACCTCGCGCATCGCGCGTCGGTCGTCCTGGACGTGCTCCAACACGTGGACGCAGAGCACCGCGTCGAACACCTCGTCGCGGAAGAGGATGTCGGTTAGGTCCATGCGGAGCGCCGCGCGCGGGGAGTCCAGGTCGGCGGTGACGTAGTCCACCTCCGGCATGGCCTCCAGCAGCTTCTGCAGGCACGGCCGCGGCGCGAAGTGCAGCATCCGGATCGGGCCGCGGCCGAGGTTCGTCCGGTTCGTCATGTAGAGCCAGATCGCACGATGGCGCTCCAGGGAGCCGCAGCCGGGGCACGTCCGGTTCGTCATGTAGAGCCAGATCGCACGATGGCGCTCCAGGGAGCCGCAGCCGGGGCATTTGCGGTTGGGCACCTTGCGGCGCCCGCCAGCCGGCAGGAACCGCCGGAAGCTCCCGCCGCAGCAGGGGCAGACCAGCAGCTCGCCTTCGGCGTTACGCTGCGCCGCGCGCAGGACCTCCCGCCACGACAGGCCCTCTGCGCGGCAGGCCGCCGCCAGGTTCTCCCGCGTCTCCTGCCGGCTGCCGTCCAGCGCGAGGGCGCGCACGTAGTAGGCGCAGCTCTCCCGGGCCCGCCCCATCGCGAAGCAGACCGTGCCCAGGTCGTTGAGCAGCTCCGCATCGTCGGGGCGCTCCCGGAGCAGCCGTTCCAGCTCGGCGCGCGCGGCCGCCAGGTCGCCCGCCTCGAAGCGAGACCTGGCCTCGGCGTGCAGCGCTTCGGCGTCGGTCACTGTCACGGTCTCCGGCACGGCATCAGGGCCCGGGCACACACGGCGGCCCGCCCGGGCGAATCGGTTCGCACGCGCTCGTGCAAAGGCCATGCCGAGGGCCCCTCAGCCGGGCGCAGATGGGCCCACACGCCGCCAAGCGCCCGCAGGGGGCCAGAGGTCGATGCTGGGCCGGCCCGCAGGGCGCGGGGAGGCGTTGCGTTTCCCAACCGCCGATGAAGATGCCAACTCATCCGGGGCCTCGCACGCACGCTCCGCGCGGCCGCCGTCGGGGCTTGTCCCACCCCTGAGGGGCCGTCAAGGCACGCCCGCCGCGAGGAGATGGCGAGCACCGCCAGGCGCGCAGCGACCGGCACGGAACGTGCTGATGCTTGCCCCATGCCGGCACCTGGCCGGGTGTGCTGAGACGCTTCCGGCCACGCCGGACGCGCCTGCGCGCCGGAAAAACGGGCATCCCGAATCGGCCTGAGAAAGGCTCCCTTGACCTCGACAAGCCCTGTGAAAGCTTCCTGTTGCAGTCGGCGGCGCGCCTTCTTGACAATAACAGTTTGAACGGGAGCGCCTTCAGTGGGGGCGCGTGCGCCTGAGGCGATGGCCCACGGTCGCAGTGCGCCCCGGATCTGCGGAGCACGTGAATGCAGACATCCAACCAGAACAGTGCGTCCGGCACCCCGACCGCGCCGATGGGCATTCCCCCGCGCGTCCTGCGCCCGGCCACCTTTCCGCCATTCGACCTGTACGTGCGCACGGACGGCAACGGTGACTTCCACCTGTTCCGCAAAGCCAACGAACCGGTCTACGCCAACACGTGGGAGAAGCTGGAGGCCGGGGGCTTCGACCACATCTACGTGCGCGCCCAGGATCGCGACGGGTGCCTGGACTACTTTGAGGAGAACCTGCCCGCCATCCTGGAGGAGGACGTCCTGTCCGCCCGGGAGGCGGCGCAGTGGACCTACCGGCTAACCCAGAGGGCCATGCGGTCGCTGATGGACGATCCCGACTCGTTCCGCGGGCACAAACGGATCAAGCAGCTGGCCGGCTGCCTGGCGCGCACGATGCGCCGCCATCCGGGCGCCGAGTGGGACATGGTTGATCTGTCGCCGCGTGTCTACTCGACCGAAGCGCACTCAGTAAACGTGTCCGTGCTGCTGGTCAGCTTTGCCGCGGCGGCCCTCGGGGCACGGGACGGGGACCTGCTGACACAGATTGCGCTGGGGGGCCTGCTGCACGACGTGGGCAAGGCGCTCATCGCGCCGGACATCCTGAACAAGCGACAGGGCCTGACGCGGCGCGAGTTCGCCCAAGTCAAGAAGCATCCGCGCTACGGGCTGAAGATCTGCCGCCCCCACATGCGCGACGCGGACATCGGCCAGTGCATCATCGGCCAGCACCACGAGAACGTGAGCGGCGACGGCTACCCCGACGGGCGCAGCGGCGAGGGCATCAATGCCTTCGCACGGGCCGCCCGCATTGCCGACGCCTTCGACGCGATGACCACCGACCGCCCCTACGGCAGGGCCATGGACAGCTTCCGCGCGCTCAGCACCATGGTGAGCGAGATGCGCGGCCAGTTCGACATACTCATGCTGCGCAAGTTCATCCGCCACATGGGTTCGCAGCCGCGACCGCAGACAGCCCGGCCGGCCGTGGAGGCCGAGCCCGCCGCCCCGCAGCAGGAGCCGCCCGCACCGCCGGTCGAAGAGCCGCCACTGGCCGAAGCGCCCGCGACGGCTGAGGCGATCCCGGAGCCGGCACCCGAGGCGCCGGAGCCGGCCGCCACGCAGGAGCAGCCGGCTCACCAGCCTGCGCCACAGGTCAGGCCCGCCACGCGGACCATCATACGTCTGGAGCCGATCGAGGAGCCTCCCGAGCCTGTCGTCGGGGCGGCCTCCACCAGGGCCTCGACCGCAGAAGCCACCGTCATCCTGGCGCAGGGCGCAGGGCCTCAGCCTGCCGCTTACGCGCCCCAGCCGGAGCCTTACGCGGGCAGCGACGAGGAGACGGAAGTCGCCATTGAGCTCCAGGCGACCCTTGATGAGCAGCGGGACGCCATCCAGAACCTGACCGATGAACAGGCAGAGACCACGGCCCTGATGGCCGGGCTGCTGGAGGCCCTGCGGAAGAGCTTCGCCGGCCCGCTGGGGCGCAACATGCGGGGGCTGCTCACCGGTGAGGGCGCAGGCGGTCCGGAGCCGACCGCCTTGCGCTCGGCGCGCGAGGTCGAAGAGGGGCTCGTGCGCAGCCTGTTCCCGCTCATCTGGCAGATAGACGAGTGGTCCAACCAGTTCGTCCCGATGCCCAACCAGGGCCCCGAGACGGCGGCAGCCTGCGCGGACGCCCTGAACTGCCTGCGCACCCTGCGCAAGGGCCTGGTCGGCATCCTCGCCGAACACCATGTCGAGACCATCGAGGACGCGGCGGCGGGCGCACGAGACCGCTCCGGCCGGGTGACGCGGGTGGGCTTCCTCTACCGGGGCAGCCCGAAGGACGAGGTGCTGGAGCCTGCGCGCGTGGTGCTCTACCCCGACCTCCGCAGGGCCGGCTGACGGCAACGCGCCGCAGCCATCACCGCCGCAACAGCTTCACTGCCAGGTCCGTCGCCACAGCGGGCAGTTCCAGTGCCAGCGTGCCGCCGCTCGCCTGGGCCGCGGCCGTGGCGGTCACCTGCCCCGCCACGGTGTCCCAGAACTCGACGCCCCACCGCCCGTCCGCAAAGCCGTTGAGCGTCACCCGCGTGGCCTCGACCGGCGGCATGGGCCTGCGCTCCCGCACGTTGAACCAGGTGTGCGCCTTGTTCTGCGCCCAGAGCAGCGCCCGGTCGTCGGACGCCATGCCGAGCACGCGGAGGGGCGGCTTCTCGTTGGTGACGTAGTCCTCG
>LJUE01000098.1 GCA_001303885.1 Planctomycetes bacterium SM23_32
CCTCTTCACTCATCATCGTGTCCTGGGAGGGCCGGGCGCCTGCGGCCTCAGCGGGCGAGCGCTGCTTCCACCAGCTTCTGGCGGTCGGCATCCGGGCCGAGCCTCTCGACGGCGGCGCGCACGGCCCGTTCCGCGCCGGCCCGGGACTCGCCCAGTGCCATGAGCGCCTGGACGGCGTCCCGCACGTTCTGGCTGGCCGTGGATGCTGCGGCGGCGACGGGCAGCTCCTTGACGGCGCCCTGAAGCTCGGCCACCAGGCGCCGCGCCGTCTTCGCCCCTATGCCCTTCACCATGCTTGCCAGGGCGTCGGTGTCCTCGTCCAGGATGTAGCGCTTGAACTCGGCCGGCCGGCAACTGCTCAGCACCCGGAGGGCCACCGCCGGGCCGATCTGGCTGACGCCGAGCAGCATGCGGAACAGCTCTCGCTCCTGCTCCGTGGCGAAAGCGTAGAGGCTCAGGCCGTCGTCGCGCAAGTGCAGGTGGGTCAACAGGCGCACCTGCCTGCCCTCGCGGGGCAGGGCCTCGTAGGTGGACAGGGGGATCTGGGCCTGAAAGCCGACTCCGGCGACCTGGACGGTTGCGGTGGCCGGTGTCTTGGCAGCCAGTATGCCCTGCAGGAACTCGATCATCCGGGGTCGCTGCTCCTGAGCGAGAGCCCGAGGGCGGCCAGTTTCGTCTTGACCTCGTTGAGGCTCGTGCTGCCGAAGTTCGGCACGGCCAGCAGCTGCTCCTCGGTGTGCTGGATGAGCTGACCGATCACCTTCACCTCCAGGCGCTCCATGCACTTGCGGGCCCGCGTGGCGAGGTCAAGGGTCTCGACGGGCCGCTGGAGCTTCTCCCGGACGACCGGGTCCAGCCCTGCCAGCAGGCCGGCCTCCGCCCCGGACCCCTCGCCGAGTTCCAGATCGTAGCGGGACAGCAGCTGCTCGATCTCTTCCAGGCTCGTGTCGCCGAAGTTGCGCTCGTTGAGCAGTTCGTCGCGCGTGAGCCTGGTCAGCCCGCCCAGTGTGGTCACGTCCCTGCGCTCCAGGGCGCTGCGGCTGCGCGAACTCAGCTCGAAATTGCTCACCGGCAGGCTGAAGATCTCCTCCAGCCGGCGCATGCGGCGGGTCTTGGCGATGTCCACGAACATGGTCAGCGACGATTCGGTGTCCTTCAGGTAGAGCTGTGCCTGCTTGTGCCGGGGGTCTATGGCCAGCACGCGCTTGTAGCAGTCTATGGCCTCGTAGTAGTGGCCGTGGTCTTCGTAGAGGACCCCCAGGTTCATCAGCGCGCCGACGAAGGTGGGATGGAGGCCGGCGCACTTGCGGTAGAGCTCCAAGGCGCGCTCGTCCTCGCCGTTGATGTCGCAGTTCAGGGCCAGGCGGAACAGGCTCGGCGCGTGCTCGGGCTCCAGCTCCAGGGCCCCCTCGTAGTGCTCCATTGCCTCGCCGTAATCGCCGTTGCACTCGGCCACCCGTCCCCTGGCGTAAAGCAGGCCGGCGGACGGCTCGGCCTTGGCGTGGGCCTTCAGCAGGGCTTCCGCCTCCTCGGGCTGGCGCAACTCGCAGTGGGCCTCCACCATGAGCACGTCGGTGTCGAGGTCCTCGTCGCTGACGCGGCCGGTCTCCAGGTGGCTCAGGGCCTCCCGCTCACGCCTCATCTTCAGGCAGGCGCGCCCCAGGAAGTGAGCCGCCGTCTTGCGGGTGCGCACGGCCCCGAGCAGCTCGGCTGCCCTGGCGTAGTTGCCCCGCGCAAGCTGCAGGATGCCGAGCTTCTCGCTCAGGTCGCGCTGCTCGTCGTCCTTGGCGCCCTCCAGCCTGGCCGTCATCTGCTTGATGCGCTCGTCGGTCAGGTCAACGCTGGCGTAGCTGTCGTAGATGAGGGCCGTCAGTTCGTCGTAGTTGTCGCGGTCGAGGGGCCCGGCCAGGAGCTCGTCCAGGCTTCGCTCCCCGGATGTTGTTGCCATGGCTGACCTTAGGGAAAGAGGTCGGGAAAAGCGGGTAACCGTGAGGGCATGCGGACGAAGCGCCTACAAGCTCGCCGTACGGTACCAAAAACGTTGACCACTGTCAAGCTATCTGGTATCCTGCCGCCGGCCGGCGCGGTGCGCTCGCCCGTCCCTCCGACACGGATCGGCTCGCCCCCATGGGTCAGGTAGCCATCACGGACAGCGTCAGCGTCGGCGACGGCCGGCCCCTGCTCGTCGTCGCCGGCCCCTGCGTTATCGAAGGGCGGCAGCTCTGCCTGGACGTGGCGGGGCGCCTGAAGGAGGCGTGCTCTCAGGTCGGGCTGCCCTACGTCTTCAAGGCGTCGTTCGACAAGGCCAACCGGACCAGCGTCTCGTCCTTCCGCGGCGTCGGCCTGGAGGAGGGGCTCCGCGTGCTGGGCGAGGTCAGAGAGCAGGTCGGCGTGCCCGTCCTCACCGACGTGCATCTGCCGTCCCAGGCCGAGGCGGCGGCCCGGGTGGTGGACGTGCTCCAGATCCCGGCCTTCCTGTGCCGGCAGACGGACCTGATCACGGCGGCCGGGCGCACGGGGCTGCCTGTGAACCTGAAGAAGGGCCAGTTCATGGCCCCCGAAGACATGGCCCGCGCCGCCGAGAAGGTCGCCTCCACCGGCAACAACCGCGTCCTGCTCTGCGAGCGGGGCACCTGCTTCGGCTACCACGACCTGGTGGTGGACATGCGCTCGATCGTGCGCATGAAGGCCATCGGCTATCCCGTGCTCTTCGACGCCACCCACTCCACGCAGCAGCCGGGCGCCCTCGGCACCGAGAGCGGCGGACAGAGCGAGATGGTGGCCCCGCTGGCCGCAGCCGCCGTGGCGCCGGGGGCCGACGGGGTGTTCGTCGAGACCCACCCCGACCCCGACCGGGCGCTCTCCGACGCCCGGACGATGCTTCAACTGGACGCCGTGCCCCACCTGCTGGAGCGGCTCAAGGCCATCGCCGCGCTCTCGGGGAAGCCTCAATGAGCGCGATAGGCATCTTCGGTGGCTCGTTCGACCCCATCCACACGGCCCACCTGATCCTGGCCGAGTTCGCGTGGGCTGAGCGCGGCCTCGACGCGGTGCGCTTCGTTCCCGCGGCGCAGCCGCCGCACAAGTCCGCGCGGCCGCTCACTGCCGCCGAACACAGGCTGCGCATGGTCCAGCTCGCCGTGCAGGGCAACCCGGCGTTCGTCGCGGACCCGGTCGAGCTGGAACGCGACGGCCCGTCTTACACGCTGGTGACGGTGCGTGAGCTGAAGGAGCGACTCGGCGCTGAGGCGGAGCTCTACCTGATCGTCGGCGCCGACAGCCTGCACGAGATGCCCACATGGTGGCGGGCCGAGGAGCTGGTGCGCGAGGTGAGGCTCATCGCGTTCGGCCGGCCCGGCCACGCGGTGGCGGACGGGCTGGCCGAGCTGGCGGCGCTCTACGGGCAGCGGTGGGCGCGCGAGACGGCCGCACTGGCCGTGGAGGCGCCCCTGATGGACATCTCGGCCACCATGATCCGCCGCCGCGTGAGGGCGGGGCAGTCCGTCCGTTACCTCGTGCCGGACGCCGTGCGGGGCTACATCCTCCAGCACGCCCTGTACTCGGGACAATAGGGGCAGTTGCGTATTCCGGGTCTTGAGGCCGGTCTGCGGTCGAGAAGGCCTGTCGAGGCCGAACAGCGGAAACAGGTGACTGCCCCTATTCTTCGTCCTCTTCGGCCAGCTCGCGGCGAGCGCGGCGGCCCAGGTCCTGCCTGCGCTTGCGGCGGCTCGGGACGCGCTTGTGCCGGGATATCTGCTCTTCGGGCTCCTCCACGTCCGTGGCCCGGGGCACCTCGGGGGTCTCGACGGACTCCAGGATCCGCAGGTAGCTCTCGTAGCGCCAGCGCGACAGCTCGCCGCGCTCCAGCGCCCGCTTGACCGCGCAGTCGGGCTCGTGCGTGTGCACGCAGTCAGGCATGCGGCATTCGTGCGACAGCTCCCATATGCGCGGGAAGAACTGCGCCACCTCGTGCTTCTCGATCTCCCAGAGCGTGAACTCCCGGATGCCCGGCGTGTCCACGACGTAGCCCCCGATCTCCAGCTTCAGCAGCGAGACCGAGGAGGTCGTGTGGCGGCCCTTGGTGCTGACAGGTGCCGTCCTGAGCGCCAGTCCCGGCTGGATGGCATTCAGCAGCGAGGACTTGCCCACCCCGCTGTGGCCTGCCAGCACGGTGCTCTTGCCGCGCAGGACGTCCTTGAGCGCCTCCAGCCCCACGCGCTGCGTGGCGCTGGTCAGCAGCACGGGGTAGTCCAGGTCCTCGTAGGCGGCCACGACGTGACGGTACTCGGATTCATCCTCGGCCAGGTCTGTCTTATTGATGCAGATGACGGGTTCGAGGCCGCCGGCTTCGCCGGCAATGACGTAGCGGTCAATAATGCCGGCCGTCAGGGGGGGCTTGCGGACCGAGGCCACGATGAGGAGCCGGTCTACGTTGGCCACGATCACGTGCTCGGTGTGCACGTCGCGGGGCAGGCGACGGGAGAGCTTGGTGTGGCGGGGTAAGACCTTCTCGATGACGCCCTCGTCGGCCTCGGTGGGCTCGAAGACCACGCGGTCGCCGACGGCCAGCGGTTTCGACTCGCCGGTGTCGCTCTCGATCAGACGTCCCCGCGCCGTGCACGTGTAGCTGCTGCCCTCGGCGTCCACCTCGCAGAGGACCGAGCGAATCCTGGTGACGACTCCTTCCATGGGCGGGGTCAGGTCGGGGGCTCTTCCAGGCGACCCAGGCGTGTGAACAGGTCGTCGAGGGCCAGGCGGCGGTTCGCATTGGCGCCGACGCGCTCGATGGCCTCCAGCACCACGTCGGCGCGGTCCAGGAAGGCATCCGGCGAGGCGCCCGCAGCGGCCCCCCGCACCTGCTCCTCGGCAAAGGCGTTGAACAGGTCGCACTCGGCCCGCCCGGACGCGGCGGCCAGGGCGGCGTCGCGGTAGTATGCCAGCGCGCATTCGAGCAGCTCCTGCAGGTCGTCCCTGCCGGCCGGACCCGCACCGGGGGCGTTCTCGAGAAACCAGTCCGAAAGCGCGAAGTTCTGCTTCGTCGTGACGTGCAGCAGGCGCTCGACCATCTGCCGATTGAACTCGGCCAGGCCGGCCGAGCGGAGCCGTTCCGCCAGGCCGGGGCTGCCCCACGCCCGGCGCGCCAGCCAGGAGGCGTCGCGCGCCTCCATGCCGGACTCCTGGAGGCGCCGCTCCAGCACGTCGGCCGGGAGGTTGGCGAACCGGACGATGCGGCACCGGCTGACGATGGTCTGCGGGATGTCGCGCAGGCTGGCGGCCAGGAGCACGAAAACGCAGCCGCCCGGCGGCTCCTCGAGCGTCTTCAGGAAGCAGTTCGCAGCGTCAATGCTCATCCGGTCCGCGTCCCGGATGATGAAGACCCGGCGGGGGCCGCGCACGGGCCGCAGCGAGGCCGTGGCCTGGACGTTCTGGACGGCCTTGATGGGGAAGAGCTGCCGGCCCGGCGGCAGGCCCAGCTCCTCGCAGTCGGGGTGGCGGCCGGCCTGGCAGAGGCGGCAGTCCTGGCAATCGCCGCAGTAGTCATCGGGCGCCTCGGCGGCGCGGCACAGCAGCGCCCGGGCCAGCTCCCTGGCCACATCCAGTCGGCCGGTCCCTTCCGAACCGAGGAACAGCATCGCGTGCGGCAGCCGTCCGGCGCGCAAGGCAGCGCGGAGGCCCCGGACCGTCGCCTGCTGCTCCGCTGCGTTCTCGAAGGCCATCTGTCGCGTGCGCTACGCCTCCACAATAGCCATGACCTCGCCGACCCGGACCTTGTCCCCTTCGCCGGCGACGATGCTCCTCACCGTGCCGGCCACGGGCGAGGGCACGGTGAAGGCCGCCTTGTCGGTGATCATCTCCACCATGTCCTGCCCTTCAGCGACGGCCTCGCCCTCTTCGACGTACCAGAAGGAGACTTCGGCCTCGTCCGGCGCCTCATCGCCCAGGGGCGGCAGCTTCATCTCGAACGGCATCTCGTCCTCCGGCTCGGCAGGTCGTGTTCTTCGCAACGTCCTTCAGCAGCCCGGCGGCCAGGCGTTCGGCCCCGTAGCTGCTGCGCACAAACGGGCCGCTGGCCACCGCCTCAAATCCCATCCGGCGGGCCAGCTCGCCGAGCTGCTCGAAGCGCTCCGGCGTCACGAACTCCGCCACGGGGTGGTGCCCGGCCGAGGGCGCCAGGTACTGCCCCAGGGTCACCACGCGGCAGCCCGCCTTGCGCAGGTCGCGCAGCACGCCGCGCGTCTCGGCCTCAGTCTCGCCGAGGCCGAGCATGAGGCCGCTCTTGGTGACGGGGATGCCCTGGCGTGCCCGGCCCGCCGCCCGGGCGAGCACGGCCAGCGAGCGGGCGTAGTCCGCCCCGGGCCGCACCGCCCCGTAGAGCCGCGGCACCGTTTCGACATTATGATTGAAGACTTCCGGCCCGGCGTCAAGCACGCGGTCCACGTCGGCCGGCCGGCCGCCGAAATCGGGGGTCAGCACTTCGACCGTGGCCTCGGTGCGAGCGTGGATGGCGCGGATGGTGGCGCCGAAATGGCCGCTGCCGCCGTCGGGCAGGTCGTCGCGCGTGACGCTGGTCACCACCACGTGGCGCAGGGCCAGGCTGGCGGCGGCTTCGGCGACATGCTCCGGCTCGTCGGGGTCCGGCGGCAGGGGCGTCCCGCCCTCCACGGCGCAGAAGGCGCAGTCGCGCGTGCAGACCTTCCCCAGGATCATGAACGTGGCCGTGCCCCGGGCGAAGCACTCGCCCACGTTCGGGCAGTGGGCCTGCTGGCAGACGGTGTTAAGGCCCAGCTCCTCCAGCAGGTCGAGCACGGGCCGCGTCTTCGCCGGCGCCGGCAGGCGCTTCCTGAGCCATTGCGGGAACCTGCGCTTCATACCCGTTGCGCCGCTCCTTGCGCGGCCGGCCGAAGTTCCATGTCGAAGTGCTCGGCGAAGAGCGTCGCCGCTCGCTCGGCCGCGTCGGCCAGGAGCGGCGCCGCGCCGAGTTCTCGCTCCAGGGACGTCATCCTGACCCCGCGCAGCCCGCACGGCACGATCAGCTCGAAGTGCGACAGGTCCGTCGCCACGTTCAGGGCCGCGCCGTGGTAGGCCACCCATCGGCGTACGGCGATGCCGATGGACACTATCTTGCGCTCCTGCACCCAGACCCCGGTGTTCGGCGGGTTCACCCGGGCGGGCACGCCGTAGCTGCCGCAGAGCGCGATGAGCCACGCCTCCAGGTCCCTCAGGTAGCGGTGCAGGTCGCGCCCGCGCTGCCGCAGGCTGATGATGGGGTAAGCCACGAGCTGCCCAGGGCCGTGATAGGTGACCTCCCCGCCGCGGTTGGCCTCGGCCACCTGCACGCCGAGCTGCCCCAGCCTGTCCGCGCTCGCCAGCACGTCAGCCCGCTCGCCTGCGCGCCCCACGGTGATGACCGGCGGATGCTCGACGAGCATGAGGTAATTGCGCGCGCCGTCGCAAGCGATGCAGTCGTCCCGCAGCCGCAGTTGCATCGTCAGCGCGTCGGCATAGTCCAGCCGCCGCAGCGCGGTAGGGATCAGCGTTGCCATGTCTCTCGTGGGGGAGACCGCGTCGTCAGCGCCTGATGCTCTGAGCTGCTGCCGGCGGCCCG
>LJUE01000099.1 GCA_001303885.1 Planctomycetes bacterium SM23_32
CGCCAGGCCGGGCCCGCGCGCGTACAGCGCCGGCCAGCGGCCCGCCGGGCCCGCGTAGGCATAGGCCCCCGGGCCCCATGCCCGGGCGTAGGGATAGGCACCCATCCACCCTCCGGCGGCTGCCCGGCGGGGGACAGGATTCATGAAACCGGGCACGGCGTAGCCCGCGCAGTAGCCCGCCGCCCGTCCCGTCATCGGACCCATTCCCATGGGTCCAGTGCCGTCTCCACGTGGCATGATGCTCCCTCCTTCCGTTCGACCGGCGTGCGTCGTCCCGAGGCGTCTTGCCGTCGGCTCAGCGCTGGCGCGTCATGGCGGCGCCGCACTTGGGGCATTTCATCTCGTAGCAGGGCGTTCCTCGCTGGTGCGCGACCTTCTCGCCGCAGCTCGGGCAGACGCAGCCGCCGCCCGGCCCCGCGCCGAAGCCGCCCTTGCGCCCGCGCCCGCCGCCGCCAGCTCCTCTTCCCGCTCCCATGGACCTCTCCTCCTCAACGTTGCCAGCCCCAGCCGCGCCGCCGTCGGCCACGACCCGGCCCGCCGGGAGGCCCGAACGGCACGAAGCGCACCGGCCCACCTTCGATGGCCAGTGCATGGCCTTCCACGAAGGCCCGCGCGACCTTGCGCCGTGCCTCCGCCAGGATGCGGCTGACGGTCGGGCGCGAGATGCCGAGCCGCTCGGCCACCTCCTCCTGGTTCAGGCCCAGGTAATCGGCCAGCCGCACGGCCTCGTACTCGTCCAGCCCCAGGGCGACCCACTCGAGTTCACGCGCCGGCACGCCCGCGGGCTTGAACACCGCGACGGGCGGCCGATGGCCGATGAACCGGGGTTTCTTGCTGCGGGGCATAGCCACCTCGTTATGAACATATGTTCATTATACGCCGGCCCCGCGTGCGTGTCAATCCCTTTTGTGCCCCGGGGGGCAGGCGGCCCGGGGAGGCCGGCGATTGCACCGTTGAGGCGGTTGGGGTAAGATGGCCCGTTCCCGGGGGCGAGGCGCCCCTGCCTGGAAGGCAACGAAGGAGGAGCGACGATGCCCGACCTCTTCAGCGTGCGCGAGCTGATTGACGTGGCGATCCGCGAGGAGCAGACGGGGGCCACCTACTACCGGGCCCTGGCCGTGAGCACCGACTCGGAGGAGCTGGCGGAGTTCCTCCTCGAGGTGGCCGCAATGGAAGACGAGCATGAGGCGAAGTTCAAGGGCCTGCTCGCACGGCTCGGCGAGTACGAGCCGATGGGCGAGCAGTACGGCGGCGAGCACGAGGCCTACATGGCCTATCTGGTCCAGGGCCGCATCTTCCCGACGGGGCAGGACGGGGTGGAACTGGCCAGGCGGCAGGCCTCTGACGAGGAGGCCGTCGAGACGGCCATGGAGATGGAGCGCAACACGCTGCTGTTCTACCACGAGATGGTGAAGTTCGTGCCGCCGGATGACAGGCCGCTGCTGGAGGAGATCATCGCCGAGGAGCGGCAGCACGTGAGCGACTTCGCCAGCTACCGGGACGAGCACTTCTGAGGCGGCCCTGAGGCAGGAAGGCCTTGGAGCGTCGCACGGGGTCGGGCCCGCGCAGCGGGCTCAGTCGGCCTCGGTCGGCGCTCCTTGTGCAGGCAGGCCCGGCGCGGCCGGGGCAGGGAGCTCGGCCCGCATGTCGGCTTCGATCTGTTGCAGCACGTCGCGTATCTCGGTCAGCAGTTCGGTCTGGGCAGCGACGACCTCCTGGACCCGGGGATACTGCTTCTCGAGCAGGGCTACCCCGTAGCTGTTCTTGACGGCCAGGACGGCCGCGAAGAACGCCGCTATCAAGCAGACGAGCCACGCGATGGTCTGGGTCGGGTTCATGCTTCGGGCTCCTCGCTGGGTTCCGGGTCTGGTGGAATCGGTGCGCCCCGGGATGCGGAAGCGCGGCTTGCGGGGCCGGCGGCTTCCTGCGGGGCCGCCTGTTTCCCTTCGGCGGCGAACTGGAGGCGGTAGAGCCTGTAGTATTCGCCCCGGGCGGCCAGCAGTTCGTCGTGCGGCCCCTGCTCGACGATGCGGCCGTCCTTGAGCACGATGATGCGGTCGGCGCCGCGCACCGTCGAGAGGCGGTGGGCGATGACGAACGTCGTGCGCCCTTCCATGAGCCTTTCCACGGCGCGCTGCACGAGCATCTCGGACTGGGCGTCCAGGCTGGAGGTCGCTTCGTCGAGGATGAGGATGGGGGCGTTCTTCAGGATGGCGCGGGCGATGGTGATGCACTGGCGCTGCCCGCCGGAGAGCCTGTCGCCCGCCTCCCCGGCCAGCGTGTCGTAGCCGCTGGGGAGCGTCAGGATGAACTCATGGATGTTGGCCGCCCGCGCGGCGGCCTCGACCTCCTGATCGGCGGCGTCGGGCTTGCCGTAGCGTATGTTCTCCGCGATGGGCCGGTTGAACAGGAACGGGTGCTGGCCGACGATGGCGATCTGGCGCATCAAGCTGGCCCGCGTGATGCGGCGCACGTCCAGCCCGTCTATGGTGATGCTCCCCTGGGCGACGTCGTAGAAGCGGGGAACCAGGTCCAGCATGGTGCTCTTGCCGGCCCCCGTCTCGCCCACGATGGCGTAGGTGCGCCCGCATGGCACGAACAGGTCAACGCCCTTCAGCACGGGCTCCTCGTCGTAGGCGAACCACACGTCCTGGAACCTCACGCCCTCCCTGACGCCGTCCAGCTCCACGGCGCCGGGCTGGTCCTGTATCTCGGGCGGGGCGTCAATGAGCTCGAAGACCCGGTTGACGCTGGCCATGCTGTTCTGTAAGTCGTTCCAGGCGGTGACCATGCGGCGCACCCGGCCGGAGACGAGCGCCAGGGCAGTGCAGCAGAGGAGCATGTCGGATAGGCTCAGCACGCCGCTGGCCCGCAGCCGGTCGGCGATGAGCAGTATCAAGGCGGTGGCCACCACCGCGATGAAGAACTCCGGCAGCACGCCCGCCCATGCCTCGGTGCGCACCAGGCGGAGGGCCTTGCCGACCTGGTCGCGATTGCGCTCGCAGAAGGCCTCCTGCTCGGCCTCTTCCATGTTGAAGGACTTCACGACCCGGATGCCGCTCAGCATCTGGGTAACCGAGTCGGTGACGTCGGCCAGCTTCTCGAGGGTCCGGGTGGCTTGGCGGCGGATCCGGCGGCCGTAGCGTCCCATGATGAGCACCACAGGCGGAAGCGTCAGCACGCCGATGATGGTCAGGTGCGGGCTGCTCCACAGCGCCACCGCCAGGAAGAGCACGAGCATCAGCGGCTGGAGGATGATCTTGCCGTAGACCACCTTCAGGGCCGTGGCGGTGCGCATCATGTCAATGGTCAGGCGGCTGACGACTTCGCCGGTGCGCTGCTGGGAGAAGTAGCTCAGCGACAGGGCCGAGAGCCGGGTGAAGACCGCCATCCGCACGTCGGCCAGCACCTTCCAGACCACGCGGCCGCGGGCGTACTCCTGGGTGAACCCGGCCACAAGGAAGACGGGCCCGATGACGAAGGCCAGCAGGGCCGCCACCCGGCGCAGGCTCGCGCCCGGCCAGAGCCAGTCCCGTGCCCGCTGGACCCAGCCGATCCCGAGGAACCACTGCTCCACCCGCTCCTTGGTCCTCTGCAGCACGTCCGCCTGTTCGGCCGCCGGCTCCGGGACCCCCTGGGCCACGGCAGGCTGCGGCGGCCGCTCAAAGGCCGCGACGATCGGCTTGGCCAGCACCAGGGCGTTGACCGAGACGACCGCGTAAACCACCATCGCAACGACGGATAGGACGACGGTCTTCCAGTAACGCAGGGCAAAGGCGTAGAATCGCAGCAGGTTCCTGTAATGGCGCTGGGGGTGCGCGTTATCAGCCATGGTCGGGAGTGCCGAAGGGACGAGCGGCCGGCGGCGGCCCTCTCTGGCGCGTGTCCCACGACGCCGCCGGAACAGGCGGTGCTCCTTGGCCCGAGGTCGTGGCGTAATGATAACGCACGGGCCAAGTTAGCGTCAAGGCAGGCCCGGTTCCAGGGATTGCATTGGCGCTGCTGCTTGCCCTACAATGAGGCCGTGCAGGGGACGCGTCGCTTGGCGGATGCTGGGACGGAGGACTGATGGCGCGGCACGGCAGAGACACTCGCGGCCCGATAGGCGCGCTGTCGGTCGGTTCCGAGCTGGCCGGCCTCGAGCTGTGCCGGCTCGTGGCGGGCGACGATTTCTCGTCGCTGTGGCTGACGGCTCCCCTCGACGAAGGGTTTGCCGACAGCTGCATACGGGCCATACCGGCCTACAACTTGCAGTGCTCCGACGCCTACCAGCGCATGCGGTCCGAGATGTCCTTCTGGCGCAACCTCTCCGGCCGCAGCGCCGTGAACCTCTACGAGTGCGGCAAGAGCGGCGCCTATTACTTCATCCAGATGCGCTACATGACCGACGGGTCGCTCGCCGACCAGCTCGAGGCGGACGATTGGGAGCCGGAGCGCCTGACGGACCTGGCCGTGGCCTTTGCCGCCGTCCTGCGCGACCTGCACGCCGATTCGGGCGCCCACGGCAACCTGAAGCCCACCAACGTCTTCCCCGTGCGCCATCGGGGCGTGCTGCTCAGCGACTTCGCCATCCCCCTGTGGTTCGACGAACTGGAGGCGGGCTGCAAGGCCATCCAGCCGCGCCTGCTGCACCAGTACCGCGCCCCCGAGCAGTATGAGAACCCCCGCGACTTTGACACGCGCTCCGACGTCTACGCTTTCGGGCTCATACTGACGCAATGTCTCACGGGCATCCGCCCGGAACCAGGGGGCGAGCCCCCCGACCTGGAAGACCTGTCGTGGCCGGAGGGCCTGGGCCAGACCGTGCGCCGTTGCCTGTCCCGAGACCGCAATGCGCGCCCCGCCGACGGGTTCGAGCTGTTCGAGGCCCTCGGCCGCTCCACGCGCTACGTGAGGCCCATCCGCCGGCCCGGCGACACCGACCTCCCGGCCCCGGCGCTGGCGGTGCCGCCGAGCTACCGCGGGGGCGGCGGGGAGGAGATCGAGCTCCTGCTGCAGAAGGCACGCGAGCTGGTCGGCGAGGGCCGGCTGGAGGAGGCGGTGCAGGTCCTGGAGTCCCTGCCGCCCGGGACGGAGGGAGTGGCCGAGCTGACGGACCAGGTGGAGCGCCGCCACCGGGAGTGCGAGGAACTGGTGGAGGAGGCGGTGCGTCTGGCCGGCCTCGGCGAACGCGCCGCCGCGGCCGAGATCGTGCGCGAGGCCGAGCAGCGCTGGCCACACAGCCGCACGCTCGCCGCCGTCAAAGCCGAGCTGCTGGCTGCCGAAGAGGAGGAGGCCGCCGGCACGGGCGTGCCCGACCCGCTGGCGGCGGCGCTCGAGTCCGGTCGCTACGCGGCCGCCCGCAGCATGCTGGAGAAGCTGATCCGGGAGGGGCCGCTCAGCACGGACCTGCGGCGGGCCGTCGAGAAGTTCAAGAAAGGGCGCGTGCGGCGGGCCTTCCTGGACAACATCAACACCGCCCGTCGCCTCTACGTGCTCGGGCACCACGATGAAGCGGCCGAGCACTGGCTGGAGGCGGCGCGCTGGCTGCCGGGCAGCCCCGAAAGGGAGCGGCTGCGCCGCATAGCCGGCGTGGCCAGGAAGGGCCGCCTTCGGTTGGACGTGCAGGACGCCGCCGTGGCCGCCGCGGCGGCCGGCGGCGTGGCGTCCGGCCTGTCTACCGCCAGCCGGCAGGCCCCGAAGGTGCGCTGGAGCCGCGCCAAGTGGCGCTGGATGCTCGTGGGGCTGGCCGTCGCCGCCTTCCTCCTTGTCGCAGGACTGACCCTTCTGTGGGGGCAGCTGGCCGACTGACGGCCGCGGCCGATGCCGCCTCGACCGGGGCGCGGAGGGCCGGCTGCGTTGCCGGGCAGGTTCCGGCCAGGTATAATCGTCAAAGTGTACGTCGGCTCTCTGGCGATCGGCAGAGGGACCTCGTTGCGGGTGCTCGTATCGGTCGCAGGGGCTGCCTGCGAGCCGTCTCGTGGGGAAAGGGGTGGAAGGCGTGACGAAACTGGAACTGGCCCGCAAGGGCACCGTCACCCCCGAGATGCGACAGGTCTGCGCCGCAGAGGGCCTGGCCGAGGAGGCCCTCCGCCAGGAGGTCGCTGCCGGGCTGGTCGTCATCCCCGCCAACGTGCGGCACGCGGGCCTGCGTGCCGTCGGCATCGGCCGCGGCCTGCGCACCAAGGTCAACGCCAACATCGGCACCTCCCCCGACCGCGGGACTACCGAAGGGGAGCTGGAGAAGCTGAAGGCCGCCCTGGAGGCGGGGGCCGACACCGTCATGGACCTGAGCACCGGCGGCGACCTGGACAAGGTGCGCCGGGCCGTCATCGAGCACTGCCCCGCCCCCGTCGGCACCGTGCCCATCTACCAGGCCGCCATCGAGGCGGGCGGCCCGGAGGAGATGTCGCTGGCGGGCTACCTGGGCGTCTTCGAGAGGCACGCGCGCGACGGCGTTGACTTCGCCACGGTGCACGCCGGCGTGCGGCGGGAGGCCATGCCGCTGGTCGCCCGGCGCCTGATGGGCATTGTGAGCCGCGGGGGCGCGTTCCTCGCCAGGTGGATGGACGCACGCGGGCGCGAGAACTTCCTCTACGAGCACTTCGACGACGTGCTGGCCATCGCGCGCGAGTACGACGTGACGATGAGCCTGGGCGACGGGCTGCGTCCCGGCTGCATCGAGGACGCGACCGACGAGGCCCAGCTCCACGAGCTGCGCGTGCTGGCCGAGCTGGCCGAGCGATGCCGGGACGGCGGCGTGCAGGTGATGATCGAGGGGCCGGGGCACGTGCCGCTGGAGCAGATCGAAGAGAACGTCCGCCTGGAGAAGGAATGGTGCGCCGGGGCGCCTTTCTACGTGCTGGGGCCCCTGCCGACGGACGTGGCGCCCGGCTACGACCACGTGGTGAGCGCCATCGGCGGAGGGCTGGCGGCGGCGGCGGGCGCCGACTTCCTATGCTACGTAACGCCCCGCGAGCACGTCGGGCTGCCCGATGCGGACGACGTGCGCGAGGGGGTGATGACGGCGAGGATAGCGGCCCATGTGGGCGACCTGGCCAAGGGCCTGGCCGGCGCGCGAGAGCTCGACCGGCGCATGAGCCAGGCCCGCGCCGCCCGCGACTGGGACGCCATGCTCGAGCATGCGCTGACGAGCTGCCGCTTCGGGGAGATGCTCGGCAGCGAAGACCGCAGCGACCGCTGCTCGATGTGTGGAGAGTTCTGCGCCGTGAAGCTGTTCCGCGAGCGGCCCCGAGAGGCCCATGAAGCCGAACAGGGCGGCGCCGGCGCGGACAAGCAGAAGGCCCGCCAGGGGTGAGGTGTTCGAGGTGACGCTGCTGGAAAGCGATTCGGCTGTGCTGAAGGAGGAGATAGCGCAGCTGAAAAAGACGCGCCACGCCGTGATCCTGGCCCACGTCTACCAGCGGGCCGAGGTCCAGCACGTGGCCGACCACGTGGGCGACTCGCTGGAGCTGAGCCGGCGCGCGACCGAGGCCCGAGCCCATCCTGAACCCCCACAAGACGGTGCTGCTGCCGGAGCCCGCGGCGGGTTGCGACCTGGCCGAGTCGGCGACCGCCCAGCAGGTGCGGCGCAGGCTCGAAGAGCTGCCCGCGGACACCGCCCTTATCAGCTACGTCAACAGCAGCGCCGAGGTGAAGGCCGAGTCGTATGCATGCTGCACGTCGGCCAACGCCGCAGAGGTCGTGCAGTCCGTGCCCCACGAGCACGTCCTGTTCGTGCCCGACCGCAACCTGGCCTCTTACGTTGCCGAGCGCACCGGCAAGCACGTCGTCCCCTGGGACGGCCACTGCTACGTGCACGATCCGAACATCAGCCCCGACGCCGTCCGGGACTTGAAGCGGATGCATCCGCATGCGGCGGCGATGGTCCATCCGGAGTGCAGCCCGGCCGTGCGCAGGCTGGCGGACTTCGTGGGCAGCACTTCGCAGATGCTGCGCTACGCGGCGCAGTCCGAGCGGCAGCAGCTCGTGGTCGGCACCGAAGAGGGCCTGCTCTACCCGCTGCAGGAGCAGAACCCCCGCAAGGAGTTCTACGCCACCGGCAGCGTCTGCTCCTCGATGAGGCTCACGACCCTCCTGTCGGTCAGGCGCGCTCTGGACCGCATGACGAACGTCGTAAGCGTGCCCGAAGAAGTGCGGGAACGCGCCGCCGTCGCCCTGAGCCGTATGCTGGATGCATGAGCCCGCCGCCCCCTCCGGGGGCGCCTCCCGCTCGTCGCGCCGGGCCGCCTCTGCCCGCCCCGGCAGCAGTTGACAGCAGCGGGGCAGCCGGTATTATCCTAAGTGCAGGAGCGGCGCCTTCCTTCAGCGAGTCGGGAGCAGGCCATGAGAGGCACCAGACTGGCAGCAATACCGGCGGCGGTTCTGGCCATCGCGTTGACGGGCGTCGTCGCGGCCCAGCAGGAGGACGCCGCCGAGGCGGTGCAGGTCGTCAAGGTGCCGGTGCCGGTAAAGTCCTACAAGACGCTGGACGCCGCCGACGTCTACCGCGCGGCCATAGACGGCCGGCAGGCGGACGTGCGGTTCCGCGACGCCTTCGAGGGTCGGGCCACCGTCCCCGAGGCCGTCCGCCGGCTCACCGTGAGGGGCGTGGAGTACTTCGCAGTGGCCGCCTTCCGCACCCAGAGCGAGCTGGTCTGCCTGGTGCCCGGCGACGCCGAGCAGGCTCTCCGCGCGCTGTTCGGCGTGCCGGAAGACTGGCCCCTGACCCCCGAGGTCCTCAGCACCCGCATGGCCCTGAACGCCGACCAGCAGCTCACCGTCGAGGGCACGGTGGCCGGCACCGCGCTGGGGGAGAAGTACGTCCTGGCCGATGCCGTGCTGCTGGACGGCGACCCCCGTCCCCCCGTCCAGCGCGACCTGCTCGTCTTCCCGCCCGGGGCGGCCGAGCCGGACATCATCTCCGAACCGGGCCGCTATACCCTCACCTATCCGTGCAGCTACGTGCCGCAGGAGAACTTCGACGTGACGGTGTCCGTGCGGGCCATGGGGGCCGACACCCTGATGGCCGAGCTGGCCCGCGTGGCCGCCGCCTACGAGGGCATGGCCAACGCCCGGAAGGACTACGGCATCTACGCCGCGGGCGTAGTTTATCGCTACGCGCGGGATAGCCGCGGCATCAACGTGGACTTCACCGACGCTGTCTCGCAGGTCATCGGCTACTCCGTGCCGGCGGACATAGCCACCGCCCCTGCGCTGCGCGCGGGCCAGCTCGTGCGCGTGCCGGTCGGTCACGCCTTCGGCACCACCAGCGGCGTGACCTGCCTGATACCGGCCGACCGCCCGACG
>LJUE01000100.1 GCA_001303885.1 Planctomycetes bacterium SM23_32
CCGGCTGGGGCCGGCCGGAGGTGGCGCTGCGCGGCGACGTCTTCGAGGCGAGCCACACCTATCGGCTGAAGGGGCTCGACGCCTATCTCACGATCATCGAGGCGCAGGCGGGAGGGCGGCGCTACTACAAGGCCTATGTAGCGGACCGCCTCGACGGCGAGTGGCGGCCCGTGGCGACGACGCAGGAGCGGCCCTTTGCCGGTCCGGTCAACGTGACGGACGCTGCCGCGCACTGGGCGGACTCGTTCAGCCACGGGGAGCTCGTGCGCGCCGGCCACGATGAGCGGCTGGAGGTGGACGCCGCCGCGCTGCGGTTCCTCTTCCAGGGCGCTACGGACGAGCAGATGGCCGGCCGGCCCTACGGCGAGATCCCCTGGCGGCTCGGGCTGCTCGAGGCGGCCCGCTGAGGGCGCCCGGGAGCGCGTGTTCGCGGCACGGCTCTTGATAGTCTCCTATCACCGCTGTAGAATGGAGATGTGAGGGAGTCTCTTTCCCAGGCCACAGGCCCTTCCGCGCGGCTTTCGCCGACATATCTCCATGCCCGAAGAGAACACAAGATCGCGTCGCAGCGACGGCACGCCCGAAGGGCTGGGCGTGCCCGAGGACGTGGCCACCTGGCTGCGCCGCGTGCTGCACGCCAGTGAGGGCGTGGCCTCCTGTCTGCTGGCGGACATCGGCCCGGACGGCGAGTTCGCCGAGCTCTGGACCTTCCTGACCAACCAGCGCCTGCTGGTGCTCTCGCCCAACGGCCAGGAAGACGAGGCCGACCTGGTCTTCGAGATGCCGCTGGAGGACGTGAAGAGCGCGCACATCCAGGACTACGTCGGTTCAAGCGCCCTCATCGTGGAGGGGCCGGACAGGGCACACGAGCTGGCCCGCTTCTCGCTGGGCTCCCATCACGAGGCGTCGGACCTGTGCCATTACCTGAACGCAGTGGTGGAGCAGCGCGAGGAGGGCAAGGCCTTCGAGGAGGTCGAGCCGCCCGTCACGCGCCGGCCGGAGCACCGCTGCTCGCAGTGCGGCCGCGCCCTGAGTCGCTGGAGCGAGGTCTGCTCCAACTGCATAGACCGGCGCCGACTGCTGGTGCGGCTCTTCTCCTACGTGCTGCCTTACAAGTGGCTGGCGCTGCTGGGGCTGGGGCTGACGCTGACCATGACCGGCGTGAGCCTGGTGCCGCCGTACCTGACCAAGGTGCTCATTGACGGCGTCATCCCCCACAGCAACCTTCGGCTGCTGTGGATGATCGTCATCGTCCTCATCGGGGTCCACGCCGGCTCGGCCTTGCTCATGGTCTTCCGCACCTACCTGATGCAGTGGATCGGCAACAAGGTGCTGTTCGACATGCGGGTGCAGCTCTACGACCACCTGCAGATGCTGCGGCTGCGCTTCTACACGCAGCGGCAGACCGGCCGCATCATGTCGCGCGTCACCAGTGACTTGCAGCGGCTCCAGTACTTCATCTCCGAAGGCTTTCAGGAGATGCTGGTCAACGTCGTGACCATGTTCCTGATAGCCGGCATCCTGGTGTTCCTGAACCCCTTGCTGTTCCTGCTGACCCTGGCGCCGGTGCCCATCATCGCGGTCAGCACCTACATCTTCGGCCACCGCATCCACCTGCTCTACCACCGGCTGTGGCGCCGCTACGCGGGGCTGAACGCCATCCTGACGGACACGATTCCCGGCATCCGGGTGGTCAAGTCCTTTGCCCAGGAGGAGCGGGAGTCCAGGCGCTTCGGCCGGCACAGCGCGGATCTCTTCGACCAGGAGATGCAGGCGGTGAGGCTGTACTCGGGTTTCTTCCCCCTGGTGCAGTTCCTCACGACGCTCGGCTCGATCCTGATCTTCAGCGTCGGCGGCTACATGGCGGTGGCGGGCGCGACGACGCCGGGCATCCTGGTGGCTTTCACGGGCTATCTGTGGCGGTTCTACGAGCCGATCCGCTACTTCGGCCGCATGAGCCACCAGCTGCAGCATTGCGTGACCAGCGCCGAGCGTGTCTTCCAGATACTGGACAGCGACCCCGAGCCGCTCCACGTCCCGGGCGTCGAGCTGGAGCCGATGCGCGGCGAGGTGGAGTTCCGCGACGTGCGCTTCTCCTACGAGCCGGGCAAGTACGCCCTGGACGGCGTCAGCTTCCACGTGCAGCCGGGCGAGATGATCGGTCTGGTCGGCCCCAGCGGCGCCGGCAAGAGCACCCTGGTCCACCTGATCGCGCGGTTCTACGACGTGGACGAAGGGGCGATACTCATTGACGGGCACGACATCCAGGACCTGGCCCTGCGCCACTACCGCGAGAAGATCGGCGTCGTGCTCCAGGAGCCCTACCTCTTCCACGGCAGCGTCTGGAGCAACATAGCCTACGCCCGCCCCGATGCGTCGGCCGACGAGATGATCGCCGCCGCCAAGGCAGCCAACGCCCACGAGTTCATCGTCAACCTGCCGGACGGCTACGACACCGTCATCGGCGAGCGGGGCCAGACGCTGTCCGGCGGCGAGAGGCAGCGCATCTCCATCGCCCGGGCCGTGCTGCGCGACCCGAACATCCTCATCCTGGACGAGGCCACCGCCTCGGTGGACACCGAGACGGAAGCCATGATCCAGGCCGCCCTGGAGCGCCTGGTCCAGAACCGCACCACCTTCGCCATCGCCCACCGGCTCTCCACGCTGCGCAAGGCCGGCCGGCTCATCGTGCTGGAACGCGGCCATCTGGTCGAGATGGGGACGCACGACGAGCTGGTTGACACGGGCGGGCTCTACGGGCGCCTTTGCAGGCTCCAGTCCGAGCTGTCCAAGATGAGGGCCTGGTAACCGTGGGACAGAAGTGCATGACAGAGCGGCAGGAGGAGCAGCATGCCGAAGGCGCGCAGGCCCCCTTGGACCGCGACCATTGGCCCGTCCAGCCCGAGAGCGTGAAGGTATGGGAAGACGCCTTCCACAAGCTCCACCTCAGCCTGGACGGGCAGGAGTTCGTGGACGTGCGCGCGCGGCGGGCCTTCCCCCTGTCCGAGAAGGCGGACTACGTGAGCTTCCTGGACGATAAGGACAAGGAGGTGGCGCTGCTGGCCCGCTCCCACGAGCTGGACAAGGAGAGCCGCCGCGCCCTGGAGAAGGCGCTCGACCGGATGTACTACGTGGCGAGGATCGTCCGGGTGCACGACATCAGAGAGACAATGGGCGTGGCGCACTGGAAGGTGGAGACCGACCGCGGCTACGCCTCCTTCGAAGTGGTAGAACAAGAGAACATCCGCAAGCTGCCCCACGACCGCCTGATCATCGTGGACGTGGACGGCAACCGCTTCGAGGTGGAGGACATTGAGCAGCTGGACGTGCGAAGCCAGGCGCTCATCCGCAGCGAGACCTGATCCGCCGGTTACTCCGGGTGTCCAACAGCAGAAGATGGGCGGCCGGTGCCCCCGAGGGCATGGGCGCGCCCTTTGCTTTTCTTGCATCAGGCCCTGATGCGTTTCCCAGAGGCGTCACAACAGCATGGCACAAGATGAAAGCGCAGAGCTGAGATACGAAGTGCGCCGGCAGGCCCGGGGCGCCGAACCGATAGCCACCCGCAGCCCGTGGCGCCGCAGACTGCTGGTGGGCGGGCTCGTCGTGCTGACGCTCGGGCTCGCCGTGGGCGGTGTGTTCATCTGGTACGCCGTGATGACCGTGCGCACCGTCTCCGCCTACGTGCGTGCGGACATGCGCAAGGTCGAAAGCAAGGTCGAGGCGCGCATCGAGGAGCTGCTCGTGGAGGTGGGCGACCACGTCGAGCCGGACCAGGTGGTGGCGCGCCTCGACGACGAGGACCAGAGGTCGGCCCTGGAGGACGTCAAGTCCAACCTGCGCATCGCCGAGGACCTCCTCGCCCAGACCATGGTCAACCGCGACCTGATCGAAGCCAGCGTGGACTCCGCCATCGAGGCGGCCGACGCCCGCGTGGAGGCCGCCGCCGCCCGCCAGCGCGAAACGGAGGCCCACTTGGCCAGCGTGCTGAAGGGCTCCCGCGAGGAGGACATCCAGGCGGCCGAGCACCGCCTCAACGCGGCCAGGGCTCTTCGCGAGCTCTACGCGCTGGAGGTGCGCCAGTCTGAGGAGCTCGTTGTCGAGGGCATAGACTCCCGCTACATCCTCGAGCAGCGCAAGACGCGCCTGGCCACCCAGGAGGAGGCCGTTGCCGAGGCGCAGGTGGCGCTGCAGAAGCTGAAGGCAGGCGCCACCGAGGAGGAGATCCAGGCCGCCCGCCAGGCCGTGGCCACGCGCAAGGCGGAACTCGCCGAGGCCCAGGCCGAACTGTCGCGTGTGCGAACCCGCAAGATGGAGACGATACTGGCCGACAAGCGCATCCAGGAGGCCCAGAGCCGCGTGCAGGCCGAGAAGGAACGCGTCAGGCAGGCCGAAGAAGCCCTGGCCCGCAGGCAGCTGCGCAGCCCTTGCCGCGGCATCGTCACGCGGGTCTTCGAAGATGAGGGAGAGGTCTGCGCAAAGGACAGCGCCCTCATGTTCGTCCAGAACGAGGCCAAGCCGCTCTCCATATACGGCCACGTGCGCGAGAAGGACGCCGCCTACGTCCAGCCGGGTCAGCCGGCGAGGGTCGAGATACTGCCCACCGGCGAGGTCATCGAGGCCGAGGTGGAAAGGACCGGCCTCTACACCGCGTCCGTGGAAGCGGACGGCGGGGAGACCGTGGCCTCGCCGGCCGGCCGGCCGGAGCTGGTCTGGGTGAAGCTGCGCCTCACCGCGCCGGCCAAAGAGCCCCTGCTGCCGGGCAACCGGGCGCGCGCCGTCATACGCGTCAGGTGACGGCCGTGCCGCCCCGCGGCCTTGTGCCGGGCCTGCCTGTTGACTCTGCGCCGGCAGCGTGCTATAACCTGCCCCGCCGCAGCCCGTGTCCAGACGCCGTCCCGATCGGTGCCCATCGTGTTTTTTCATCGGACACAATCTACAAGGGGCTTCTTCTGTGCCTGTGCCTCGGCGGCCGTCCTTTGCCTGAGCGGAGCCGCCGCCGGCGCGCGCGCCGTCGAGGCGCCCGAACCGCCCCCCGGCCTCGTGCCGACCGGAATGGAGGTGCGGGCCGAGCTTCGCACGTTTGCGCCGACTCTCGTGCTGCCCGGCGAGGTGGAGTGCCCGCGCACCGACGACGTCATGTCGCACTACCGCTGGTGGGTGAACATCCAGTGGCTCAAGCCGGAGGGCCACTGGGTCGCCGCCGGCGAGACGGCCGCCGTGGTGTTCCAGGACGGGCTGTCGAACTGGGTGGAGACGGACCGGCTGCAATTGGCGATGCGCCGGGCCACGGCCGTAGCGCGGGCCGCCCGCGCCGAGCTGGCCGAGGTAGACCGCCGACACAGCGTGGCCGTGGCCGAGCGGGCGTGGGAGCGGGCGCGCCGGGCCCTGAAGGAGCTGGAGCGCGGGGCGACGCCCGAGGAGCTGCGGCTGGCGGAGATCGAAGTCGAGCGAGCGCGATGCCGCCTGGCGGCGGCCGACAGGGCCATGGAACGGCTGCAAGCCGTCGGCCGCAACAGCGACGTGCCCGAGGAACAGGCCGAAGAACTGACCCACCGGCGGGAGCTCGCCGCCGCTGCGCTGGACATGGCACAGACCGCCCTGAGCGCCCTGAAGGCCCGGCCCACCGAACTCGAACTGCTGGCCGCCAGGGCCGCAGTCAGAGCGGCGCAGGCCGCACTCGAGTCCCGCAGGCACGAGGCGGCCGCCTCTGGCCAGCAGGAACGTGCCGAGGTGACGCACGCCCGCGAGGTGGCCGAGGACTTCGGCACTGAGGTGGCTGCCCGCGAGAGTATGCTCACCACCATGGAGCGCAAGGCCAACCTGGCCGGCGTGGTCCGCTGGGAGGAGAAGCCGGGCGCCGCTGGCGTCTCCCCACGCATCATACTGACGGTCGTGGACCCCGCAGTCGTCGTGTTCTTGGCTCGGGCCACCCAACGACAGGTCTCCCGGCTCTCGGTTGGCCGGCCCTGCCGGGTCTCGCTGGCTGCCGTCCCCGAGGGCAGTCTGCCCGGCACGATCGCTTCCATATCCCTCACCAGCGAGGACCTGGCCATGAGCCAGGTCTTCGGCCGGGAGGAGGAGTGGAAGGAGACGGACTGTCGCGTCTACGAGGTGATGGTCGAGATGGAACGCGACGAGGGGACGGCGCTCTACCAGGGCATGACGGGGCACGCCCTGGTCGCGCTCTCCGAGCCTGCCGAGTGGATAGTGATCCCCAGCTCGTGCGTCGTCAGCCGCGGGGCGGCCGACTGGGCCCTGGTGCGGGACGGACACGACTGGCGAGCACGCCAGGTAGTCCTGGCGGGCCGGGACGACAGGTTCGTCGCAGTGGCCTCCGGCCTCAGCGCTGGCGAAGCGGTCGCCGTGCTGGCCGACTGAAGAACACAGGGGCAGTGGCACATGAGGCGGTGGCGCGACATCGCGGGCCCGGCGCTCGCGGCGATCATGGCGGCCGCGTGGACGGCCGGCTGCGGCTCAGAGGAGCCGGACCGGCCGGTTGCCGCCGGGCCCCGACCGCCGGATGCGGCTGTGGTGACCATCCCGGGCCAGCTTGAGGCCGCCGACGCGGTGGGCGTGACACGGCGCAGCCAGACCTGGGAGAACACAGAGCTGGCCATCGAGAAGATCGTCCCCGAGGGTTCCCGCGTCCAGGAGGGAGACTTCCTCTGCCAGTTCGACTCCACGCAGACCAGCCGGGCCGAGGAGGCAGCCCGCAACGAAGCCAGGAACAAGGAGCTGGCGCTGAAGTCGGCCGAGGCGCAGCTCGCGGCGCAGCGCGGCGAGCTGGAGGCGGCGCGACAGAGCGCCCCGGCCGACCTGGCCAGCTACCGACTGGCCGTGCAGAAGCTGAAGAACCTGCCCGAACCTGTTGACCTGACGGCGGCAGAAACCGAAGTGAAGAAGGCGCAGGCCATCCTGGAGGAGGCGCAGAAGCGCTGCGAAGCCGTGGAGGCGCTCGCCGGGCGGGGGCTCGCCTCCGAGCAGGCCCTGATCGAGGCGCGCTTCGGCCGGGATGTCGCCCGGGCCGACCTTGAGTGGGCCCAGTCCAGGCTGGAGGAGGTGCGGGCCGGCGCCGACCCCCTCGAGATAGCCGTCGCCGAGGCCGAGGAGAAGATCGCCCAGGTCGCCTCCAGGCTGGAGATCAAGAGGGCCGAGGTCTCGGTGGCCGAGGCGGAGATAGACGTCGAGTGGGCGAAGGCCGAGCACGAGATCGCCACAAAGAAACTGGAGACGGCCTCCCGCGAGGTGGAACTGAGCAGCCGGTACGCGCCCACCGGCGGCCTGGTCGTCTACGAGAAGGTCATGAACCCGGGCGGCAAGTATGAGAAGGTGGGCACGGGCATCACGGTGTTCATCACCGACCGCGTGCTCTCCATCATCAGCGGCGAGAAGTTCCGATTCCGGGGCAAGGCGAGCGAGGCCGCCCTGAGCCGTATCGGCGTGGGCCTGCCGGCCTCCGTCACGCTGGAG
>LJUE01000101.1 GCA_001303885.1 Planctomycetes bacterium SM23_32
CGGAAGCCTCCGGGCAGGCGCTCGACCTGGTCGCCATGGCTCATCCAGACGCTCAGCTCCCTGCTGCAGCCGACGAAGAGGCCCGCCTCTTCGTCCACGCTGACGAGGGCCGGCCCGTACTCACGGGCCTCCGCCTTCTGAACCCGGCCGCCCAGCATCGCCGCCAGGAGCTGCATCCCGTAGCAGATGCCCAGCACGGGCACGCCGAGCTCCAGGACGCGCTCATCGAGCCATGGCGCATCCGGATCGAGCACCGACGCCGGCCCGCCGGACAGGATGACGGCCTCCGGCTTGCGCGCGGCCAGCTCTCCGACCGGCGCGTTGTGCGGCAGTATCTGGCAGTAGACGCCGAGCTGTCGCACGCGCCGGGCGATGAGCTGGTTGTACTGGGACCCGAAGTCCAGCACGACCACGCCCTCACGCGGTGTCGCCGCTTCGGCCGCGCTCACGGATCATCATCTCCTTGAAGGTCTCAAACAAATGGCGCGCGTCGTGCGGGCCGGCCGATGCCTCGGGATGGTACTGCACCGAGGCGACCGGCAGACTCCTGTGACGCAGTCCGGCCGCCGTCATGTCGTTCAGGTTCACGTGGGTGATCTCGATCTCGGCGGGGTCCAGCGAGTCCATCTCGACGTTGAAGCTGTGGTTCTGGCACGTGATGTCTATCTCGCCGGTGCGCAGGTCCTTCACCGGGTGGTTGGCGCCGCGGTGGCCGAACTTGAGCTTGCGCATCCTGCCGCCCAGCGCCAGGCCCAGGAACTCGTGGCCCAGGCAGATGCCGAAGACCGGCTTGTGGCCGATCAGCGCGCGCGTCGTCTCGACGGCGTAGGGCACGCCTTCCGGGTCGCCCGGCCCGTTCGACAGCAGGACGCCGTCCGGCTCGTGCGCCAGCGCGTCCCGGGCCGACGCCCCCGCGGGCAGCACGGTGACGCGAAAGCCCATGTCCGCCAGGCACCGCAATATGTTCAGCTTCACGCCGAAGTCGTAGACGACGACGTGCAGGGCGTCCGCCCTCCCTTCGGCGAAGACGTAGGGCTCCCGACAGGTGACCTCGCGCACCAGGTCCCGCCCGATGAGCCCGGGGCTGGCCCGGGCCCGCTCCACCAGGGCGTCCGGCTCGTGGTCGCCGGCGGCGACGACGGCGCGCATGGCTCCGGCCACGCGCACGTGGCGCGTGAGGGCGCGGGTGTCCACCTCCGTCAGCGCGATGATGTCGTGGCGGATCAGGTAGTCGGCAAGGCTCCATTCGGCGGCGAAGTTGGAAGGATAGGGGCAGTACTCGCGCACCACGAAGCCTTCCACCTGCGGCCCGGCCGACTCCACGTCATCGGCGTTGGCCCCGTAGTTGCCGATCAGGGGGTAGGTCATGGCCACGATCTGGCCCTTGTAGGAGGGGTCGGTCAGCACCTCCTGGTAGCCCGTCATGCTGGTGTTGAAGACGATCTCGCCGTCGTTGGCCCCCTCGGCGGCGAACGACTCGCCTTCGAAGACCCGACCGTCCTCAAGCGCCAGGTACCCCTTCATCGTCATGCCTCTCGCTCGTCTCGCGTACGCACGCAGGCCCGTTCGTGCGTGGTGACCTCGCAGGCAAGAAGGAGAAAGCCCGTGCCCGCAGTGGGACTCCGGCCGGAGCCTGCGCGCCGGGCGCAATGGTGGCACGTCGAGGCCCTGACCATTATGGCCGTCCCGCGCTGCACGGTCAAGCGAGCACCCGGCCCACCCGGCCCGACGCCCACCGTCAGCTCCGCAGCAGGTAATCGTGCACGGACTCCGCCACCTGCCGGCCCAGGGCAATCGCCCGCACCACCAGCGAAGCCCCCGTCACGCAGTCGCCCGCTGTGAAGACGCCGGGCGCGCTGGTCATGAAGTGCTCGTCCACCACGACGTTGCCCCGCCGGTCCGTCTCCAGCTCCAGCTCGTCATCCAGCGCCCCGTGCTCCATGTGCAGGAACCCCATGGCCAGCAGCACCAGGTCGGCCGGCAGCTCGAACTGCGAGCCGGGCACCTCCTGGACCGTGCGGCGCCAGGATGCGTCCGGCTCCGACCACTCCAGCTCCACACACCTCAGGCCGCTGACTGCCCCGCCGTGACCCAGGAACTCCTTCGTAGCCGCGCTCCAGATGCGGCGGCAGCCTTCCTCGTGCGACGAGCTGCTGCGCAGCACGTCCGGCCACGTCGGCCACGGGTTGTCCGGCCGGCGTTCCGCAGGGGGCTCGGGCAGCAGCTCGATCTGGCAGACGTCGGTCGCCCCCTGCCGCACGCTTGTGCCCACGCAGTCGGCGCCCGTGTCCCCTCCGCCGATGACGACGACGCCCCTGCCCTCGGCCGTGATCTGCTCGTCGGGCGCCATCACCTCGCCGGCGTTGCGCCGGTTCTGCTGGGTGAGGAAGTCCATGGCCAGGTGAATGCCGCTCAGGTCCCGCCCGGGCACGTCCAGATCCCGCGGGGTGCGCGAGCCGATGGCCAGCACGACGGCGTCGAATGTGCGCAGCAGATAGCGCGCGGATATGTCGCGCCCCACGCAGACGCTGGTCTCGAACGCGACGCCCTCGGCGCGCATCTGCTCGAGCCGCCGGTCCAGTATCCACTTCTCCAGCTTGAAGTCGGGGATGCCGTAGCGCATGATGCCGCCGGGGCGGTCGTCCTTCTCGAAGACGACCACTTCGTGACCGCGCCGGGCAAGCTGCTGGGCGGCGGCCAGGGCGGCCGGCCCCGAGCCCACCACGGCCACGCACTTGCCCGTCCGGGACTCGGGCGGCCGGGGGCGGACCCATCCTTCGCTCCAGCCCCGGTCGGCGATCTGGAGCTCGATGTGCTTGATGGTGACGGCGTCCTGGTTGATAGCCAGCGTACAGGCCGGCTCGCAGGGCGCCGGGCAGATGCGGCCGGTGATCTCGGGGAAGTTGTTCGTCGCCTCCAGCAGCGCAAGGGCGCGGCGCCACTCGCCGCGATGGACCATATCGTTCCACTCCGGCACGACGTTCTGGAGCGGGCAGCCGAAGGCGTGGCAGAACGGGATGCCGCAGTCCATGCACCGGGCTGCCTGCGTGCGCAGCTCCTCGGCGGTCAGGGGCCGCTCGATCTCGGCGTAGTCGCCCACGCGCTCCGCCACCGGACGCTTCGGCGGGTCCTGCCGCGCGTAATCCAGGAATCCCGTCGGCCTAGCCATAGTAGACCTCCTCGGTGGCGGAGACCGTCTCGGTGTCGCGGTGTTCACCCAGGCGCATGCGGGCCAGCACCTCGCGGTACTCGACGGGCATCACCTTCACAAACAGCGGCAGGTGGGCCTCCCAGTTGTCCAGCAGCATGCGGGCGCGCGAGCTGGCGGTCTGCTCGAAGTGCCTCTCGACCAGCCGGTGCAGGCACTCGGTGTCTTCCTGCCTCCAGACGCTTTCGAGGTCCACCATGTCCAGATTGCAGCGCATGCCGAACACTTCGGACTCGTCGTAGACGTAGGCCACCCCGCCGCTCATGCCGGCGGCGAAGTTGTAGCCCGTCGGGCCGAGCACCACGGCGACGCCGCCGGTCATGTACTCGCAGCCGTGGTCGCCGACGCCTTCCACCACGGCCGTCGCGCCGCTGTTGCGGACGGCGAATCGCTCCCCCGCCAGCCCGCGGATGAACACCTCGCCGCCGGTGGCCCCGTAGAGCACCACGTTGCCGACGATAACGTTCTCATGCGGGACGAAGCCCGCGTCGGCGGGCGGCACCAGCACCACGCGGCCGCCCGACATGCCCTTGCACATGTAGTCGTTGGCCTCGCCTTCGAGGCGCATGCTGATGCCAGGCGCCAGGAAGGCGCCGAAGCTCTGGCCGGCCGAGCCCTTGAACGAGAGGTTGATGGTGCCCTCGGGGAGCCCCTGGGAGCCGTAGCGTCGGGCCACCTCCCCGCTCAGGGACGCGCCGACGGTGCGGTGCACGTTGCGCACGGCCAGCTCCTGCACGACGGGCTGGCCCCCATCCAGGGCCGCCCTGCACAGCCCGATCAGCTTGGTGCCGAGGGCGTCATCAAGCCCGTGGTCCTGCTTGCGCAGGCAGCGCAGCGCGCCGCCCTGCTCGGTCGGCGGGGGCCGGAGGATGGCGCCGAAGTCCAGGTCGCGCGCCTTCCAGTGGTCAACCGCCGGCTCCACGTCCAGCATGTCCACGCGCCCCACCATCTCGTCAACGGTGCGGAACCCGAGCCGCGCCATGTGCTCGCGGACCTCCTGCGCCATGAAACGCAGGAAACGCTCGACATGCTCGGGCTTGCCGGCGAAGCGGGCGCGGAGCCGCGGGTCCTGAGTGGCCACCCCGACGGGGCACGTGTTCAGATGGCACTTGCGCATCATCACGCAGCCGAGTGTCACCAGCACCGTCGTGCCGAACCCGAACTCCTCGGCGCCCAGGAGCGCGGCGATCACCACGTCGCGTCCGGTCTTGAGCTGACCGTCCACCTGGACGCGGATGCGGTCACGCAGCCTGTTCGCCACCAGCGTCTGCTGCGTCTCGGCAAGCCCCAGCTCCCAGGGCAGGCCGGCGTGCTTGATAGAGGTCAGCGGGCTGGCGCCGGTGCCGCCGTCGTGCCCGGCGATCAGCACCATGTCGGCCTTGCCCTTGGCCACGCCGGCGGCGACGGTGCCCACGCCCACTTCCGCGACGAGCTTCACCGAGACGCGCGCGCGGCGGTTGGCCGACTTCAGGTCATAGATGAGCTGGGCCAGGTCCTCGATGGAGTAGATGTCGTGGTGCGGCGGCGGCGAGATGAGGGTCACCCCGGGCGTGGTGTGCCGCACGCGGGCGATCTCCTCGCTCACCTTGTGGCCCGGCAGTTGGCCGCCCTCGCCCGGCTTGGCGCCCTGGGCCATCTTGATCTGGAGCTCTTCCGCGTTGACGAGGTATTCGATCGTCACGCCGAACCGCCCGCTGGCGACCTGCTTGATCGCGGATGCCCTCGAGTCACCGTTCGCCAGGGGCCGGCAGCGTCCGGGGTCCTCGCCGCCTTCGCCGCAGTTGCTCCGCGCGCCGAGCCGGTTCATGGCGACGGCGATCGTCTCGTGAGCTTCTTTGCTGATGGAGCCGAACGACATCGCCGCCGAGCAGAAACGCCGCACAATCGAGTCAACGGGCTCCACCTCGTCGAGCGGCACCGGCTCCCCCTCTCTCAGACGGAACAGCCCGCGCAGCGTCGTCCGCCTGCGGGACTGATCGTCAATGAGCGCCGTGTACTGCTTGAAGACGGCGTAGTCGTCGGTGCGGGTCGCCTGCTGGAGCCGGCAGATGGCCTCGGGCGACCAGAGGTGGCTCTCGCCACCGGCGCGCACGTGGTAGGCGCCGCCCTGATCGAGCAGCGGGTCCGGGCTGCCCCCCTCGGGATAGGCCCGATGGTGGCGTTCGACGGCCTCCCGGGCGATCTGGTCCAGCCCTACGCCTTCGACGCGCGACGCGGTGCCGCAGAAGTAGCGGTCCACCACTTCGCTCGACAGGCCGACGGTTTCGAAGATCTGCGCGCCGAAGTAACTGCGGATCGTCGAGATGCCCATGCGGCTGAAGGTCTTCAGCAGCCCCTTCTTAACGGCCGTGATGTAAGCGTCGGCCGCCTGCTCCGGGCGCACGTCGCCCTCCAGGAGCCCGTCCGTGGCAAGCTGCGCGACGGTGGCGAACGCGACGTGCGGGCAGATGGCGTTGGCGCCGTAGCCGACCAGCAGCGCGAAGTGCATTACCTCCCGCGCCTCGCCCGTCTCGACGACGATGCCGGCGGCCGTGCGCAGCCCCTTGCGCATGAGGTGATGGTGGAGCCCCGCCGTGGCCAGCAGCGCGGGTATCGGCGCGCGCCGCTCGTCCATGTTCCGGTCCGTAAGGATGAGGACCGTGGCGCCGTCCGCGATGCGCGCCTCGGCCGCGGCGAACACGGCGTCCAGGGCCTCCTCCAGCGACCGGCCGTCGGCGTCGGCCGGAAACAGCGCGTCTATGTCGGCCGCCAGGATCTCCGGGTGGGCGGCGTTCCGCAACCGGGCCGTGTCCTCCGGCGTCAGGACGGGGTGCGGCAGCTTCAAGCGCCGGCAGTGTTGCGGCGTCTCTTCGAGCAGGTTCCTTTCGCGGCCCACGAAGCTCATCAGCGACATCACCAGCTCCTCCCGCAGCGGGTCAATCGGAGGGTTGGTGACCTGCGCGAAGAGCTGCTTGAAGTAGGCGAACAGCAGCTGTGGCCGCTCGGAAAGCACAGCCAGCGCCGCGTCGTTGCCCATGGACCCGATCGCTTCCTGCCCCTGCGACGCCATCGGCGCGATGACCATCTTCAGCTCCTCGCGCGTGTAGCCGAAGGCGTGCTGCTTGCACAGGAGGCTCTCGGGCGGTTCCGTGGGGATCTGCGAGGGAGCGAACAGCCCGCGCAGCTCGATGCGGTTGTCGTTGACCCATCGGCGGTAGGGCCGCCGACGCGATACCTTGGCCTTCACCTCACTGTCAGAGACGATTCGGTGCTGATCCAGGTCCACCAGGAACATCTTGCCCGGCTGGAGCCGGCCGCGCCGCACGATGCGGCGGGCGGGGATGTCCAGCACGCCCGTCTCAGAGGCCAGCACCACGTAGCCGTCCCGGGTCACCGTGTAGCGGGCGGGCCTGAGCCCGTTGCGGTCCAGCGTGGCGCCGATGAAGCGGCCGTCGGTCAACACCAGCGCCGCCGGCCCGTCCCACGGTTCCATGATTGCGGCGTGGTACTCGTAGAAGGCCCGCTTGTCCTCGCTGATGTGGAACTTCGCCCCCCACGCCTCCGGCACCATCATCATCACCGCATGCGGCAGCGAACGCCCCGCCATTACCAGCAGCTCCAGCGCGTTGTCCAGCATGGCCGAGTCGCTCCCGCCCTCTACGATCACCGGCTTGACGGCCTCGATGTTGTTGTCGCCGAGCAGCTCGGAGCGCAGGTGCGGCTCTCGGGCCCGCATGCGGTTCACGTTGCCGCGCAGCGTGTTGATCTCGCCGTTGTGCGCCAGCATGCGGAACGGCTGAGCCAGGGGCCATGTCGGGAACGTGTTGGTGCTGTAGCGCTGGTGGACCAGGGCGTAGGCGCTGACCAGGTCGCCGTCTTGAAGGTCGGGATAGAACGTGGCAAGCTGCGAGCCGCTGAGCATGCCCTTGTAGACGACGGTCTTCGCGGAGAGGCTGGGGACGTAGAACTGGCTGGCGTCCCCGTCCTGCCAGGAAGCCACCTCCTTCTCGACGCGGCGCCGAAGGACGTAGAGCTCGCGCTCCACAGCGGCTTCCGCCGCCCGGCGAGGGGCCAGGAACGCCTGGCGGACCTGGGGCTGGGTGCGGCGCGCCAGGTCGCCGAGGGGATCGGCACAGGTGGGCACGGTGCGCCAGCCCAGCACGTGGCAGCCCGCAGCGCGGGCCGCGGCCTCGAACGCGCTCACGCACCGCTCGGCCAGGGCGGCGTCGGCGGGCAGGAAGACCATGCCGAGCGCGTAGCGGCCGGGCGGCGGCAAC
>LJUE01000102.1 GCA_001303885.1 Planctomycetes bacterium SM23_32
GGCTGTCCGAGAACACCTCGACGGCCTTCTCCATGCGCAGTTCGGCGTCGAGAAGTACGTCGTCAATGGGCATCTCAGGTCCCCTCGATCAGGGTGCCGACCGGCTCGCCGGCGGCCGCGCGTCGGATGTTGCCCGGCACGGCGTAGTTGAACACGCGGACGGGGACGTCGTGCTCCATGCAGAACGAGACGGCCGTCAGGTCCATGACGGCGAGCCCGCGCTCCAGCACCTCGCGGTAGGAGATGCGGTCGAAGAGCTCGGCGTTCGAGTCGGTCTCAGGGTCGGCGGAGTAGACGCCGTCCACGCGGGTGGCTTTGAGGACGAGATCGGCGCCCACTTCGACGGCCCTCAGGGCGGCGGCGGTGTCGGTGGTGAGCAGGGGGTTGCCCGTGCCGCCGGCCAGCACGGCGATGCGGCCGGCCTCCAGGTCGGCGATGCAGGCGGTGGGCTCGAACGCGGGCATCATGCGCGGCACGGGGAAGGCGCCGTAATGGACGGCCGGACGGTGGCGAGCATGCCGGCGTAGTCGGCGCTGATGCGGCCCGGGCCGGTGGGGCAGAAGCGCGCGCCGCGGATGACGTTGCCCCCGCCGACGACGACGGCCAGCTGCACGCCCGCCTGCCGGGCGGCGTCCAGCTCGGCGGCGATGAAGTCCAGCGCGTCCTCGCCGAAGACGTCGCCCGCCGTGCCGGCGAGCGTGTTGCCGCTCAGCTTGACCACGACCCGTCTCGGTGAGTCGGCCCCGGCCATCGTGACGCCCTCCCGAGCAGAAGGGTCCGTGCCCTCACGCCTCGGTGCGACCCAGCTCCATGCGCACGAAGCGCCTGACTTCCATGTTTTCGCCGAGCTTGGCGATCGCGTCGCTGATGATGTCGGCGACCTTCCGGCCGTCGTCGCGGATATAGGGCTGTTCCAGCAGGCAGACCTGCTCGTAGAACTTATCCAGCTTGCCGGCCACTATCTTCTCCCGGATCTGCTCGGGCTTGTCGGTGCACTGCTGGAGGTAGAGCTTGCGCTCGCCCTGGAGTGCCTGCTCGGGCACGTCCTGGCGGCTGACCACCATCGGGTCCATCGCGGCCACCTGCATGGCCAGTTCATTGGCCAGGCTGCGGAACTCCTCGTTGCGGGCGACGAAGTCCGTCTCGCAGGCCAGCTCCAACAGCACGCCGATGCGGCCGTTGCTGTGGATGTAGGAGACGATGACGCCCTCGGCGGTCTGCCGGCTGCCCTTCTCCCGCGCCTTGGCCAGGCCCTTCTGGCGGAGCGACATGACGGCCTTCTGCATGTCGCCGGCGGCTTCCTGGAGGGCGCGCTTGCAGTCCATCAAGCCGGCGCCGGTCCTGTCGCGGAGTTCCTTCACTTCCTGCGCGGATACGGCCATGTGCTGCCTCGTTCGCTCTCTTGTAGTCGGTGGGAGCTGACGCGCACGGCCTGCGGCCCGGGGCGCGCGGTCAGACGGCTTCCTCATCCGGCTCCGGCGTGCCTTCGGGGCTCTGCTCACCTTCGATGTCCGGCGCCACGTCCTGTTGCCCGGCCGGCTCGGCCTCGCCCTGCGCCAGGGCTGCTCCCTCCTCGGGCTGCTCGGCCTCTGGGGCGGGCGCCTCGTCCGCCTGGCCAGCCGCCGGCTCGGCCCCTGCCCCTTCAGCAGCGGGCTCGGCGGCCTCCTCGGCAGCAGGTGCAGCCGGCGGCTCGGGCGTGGGGGCCTCGGCGGGGGCCTCGGCCTCGGCGGCGGGAGCCCTTCCGCTCTCGGCGAGCCCGGCCAGCACGGCGTCGGACATGGTGCGGAAGAATATCTCAATGGCCCCGAAGGAGTCGTCGTTGCCCGGCACGATGACGTCTATGTCGTGGGGTTCTCCGTCGGTGTCGGTGAGGGCGATGATGGGGACGTCGAGCTTTCGGGCCTCCTTGACGGCGATCTGCTCCCTGGCCGGGTCGGCAACCACCAGCAGGCCGGGCAGCCGATCCATCTGCCGCACGCCGCCCAGGTTGCGCAGGATCTTGCGCTTCTCGCGCCTGAGGGAGGAGATCATCTTCTTGGCGTAGAGCCGGATCTGGCCGGTCTGCTCGAGGTCCTCCAGCTCGTCCAGGCGGTCCAGCCGCTTGCGGATGGTCACGTAGTTGGTCAGCAGCCCCCCCGGCCAGCGCTCGGCCACGTAGGGCATGGCGCAGTGCTGGGCCTCGCGCTCCACGATGTTGGCGGCCTGCTTCTTGGTGCCGACGAACAGGACGAACCTGCCGTGGGCGGCGACCGCCCGGGCCAGCTGCCGGCCCGTTATCAGGCCGCGCAGCGTCTCCCGGAGGTCAATGATGTGGATCAGGTTGCGCCGCTTGAAGATGAAAGGCGCCATGCGGGGGTTCCACCGGCTGGTGCGATGGCCGAAGTGAAACCCCACCTTGATCAGGTCTCGAACGCTTGGTGTCTCCAAGTTCCTCTCCCGGTTTCAGGACATATGCCGTCTGCTTCATGCAAAGGCACCGGTCCCACCGCGCGAGCGCCGCGCCGGCATATTCTGTACGCATTGCGCCCCGCCGAGTGGAACTGGCTGGGAAACGTCAAAAGGCGAGTGTCCGCCCCGCGGTACGATTGCCGTATGATAGCCCACGGCCCGCCGGCTGTCAAGCTAATCGAGCCGTCCCGCCCGGCCTCGGGGCGGGGCGTCCGGGGCCCCTGCATCACCGGGGCCTCGTGGGCCCACCCGGCCGGCCATGCCGCGGATGGCCACCGACTCGGCCACGGCGCTGCACAGCAGCAGGGGGGCCAGCACGGCGAAGTAGGGACCCGCCCGATCGCCGAGCGCCGCGGCGTAAGCGGCCCCCGCCTGCACCTCGTGGCCCAGCCCGACGCCCATTGCTATGCCGAACCAGAAGCAGGGCAGCTCCACCACGAGCACCAACGCCGCGCACACGGACGTGAGGGCCGGCGCAGGCCGCCACGACTCAGGCGCGGCCCGGGCCGAAAGGGCCTCCTCTTCGCGCCGTCCCAGGCCCATGACGGCGCCGATGTTCAGCCCTGTCCAGACGGCGAAGGCCTTCGGCAGCAGCGGATGGAACCCGCAGGCCATGTAGAGGAAGATGGCGCACGTGTTGAACCCGAAGATGACGGCCGCCATGCGCGGGATGCCGGCAGAGGGGCCCATCAGCCGCAGCACCAGTCGGAAGGCGGCCAGCGCCGGCGCCGCGACGGTCCGCAGCCTGTAGTGCACCACGGGCCACGCGACGAACAGGCCCACGACGAACAGCAGCGCCGCGTCGAGCGCCAGCCCCGCGTGCTTGACGAAGACGAACTCGACCATCGCCCCTCCGCCCGAGCCGCCTGCCCCTACGGCGCCTTCTCGATGACGGCGACGTAGCTGCCGTCGGTTCCGTCAATAGCGCGCGCCAGGTGCCATCCCGTGCCGTCCAGGATGGCCCGCATCTCGTCCTGGGAGGCGAGCAGGTAGTCGAGCCACGGCGTCGCACAGGTGCGATAGCGCACGCGGAGGCGGATCTGCCCGCCCATCCGGCCGCGGCGCCGGTTGCGCCTGTGGTAGGCCCGATGGATCGGGTCGTCCGTCGCATAGGGGTCGCGGCTCTCGGCCAGGATGCGGGCGCCCTCGCTCGTCATGCCGCCGAAGCGCCGCAGCAGCCACCGCCCCCGCCTGAAGCCGCCCATCAGGCCGAAGTTGTTCCCGAACATCAGGACGGTGTCGAACGTGCCGAGCCGGCGGCTCACGCGAGTGACGGGCAAGAGGCGGGCCTTCTTCAAGCCCCGCAGACGGCAGACCTTGACAGCAAGGGGCGAGGTGTCTATGCCCGTGACGTCGAGGCCCTTGCCCTGGAGGTACAGGGAGTGCCGGCCGGCCCCGCAGCCGATGTCCAGCACCTTGCCCCGGGCCAGGCGGATGGCCTGCTTCTGGTGCGGGGGCCAGACCCCGTAGTCGGCCAGGTAGATGGCCGGCCCCCCTGAGAGCGCCACGTGGCCGTCGTCCCTCTCGCAGATCTCGTATGCAGGGATGCCACGGTAGTGGTCGTACATCGCCCGGCCGAACGCGTCCTGCTGGGGCGTCAGTCTCGCCATGGCTGTCCGCTCCTCCTCAAGACTGGCGGCGGGCGCACTCAACGGTGTTGGCCAGCAGCATGGCCGTGGTGACCAGCCCGACGCCGCCCGGCACGGGCGTTATCATGGACGCCTTCTCGACGGCGGCCTCGAACTCGACATCGCCGACGATCCTGGTCTTCTTCTCGCCGTCCACTTCGACCTTGACGCGGTTGATGCCCACGTCAATGACGACGGCACCCTCCCTGACCATGTCGCCGCTGACGAGGCCGGCCTTGCCGGCGGCGACCACGAGCACCTCGGCGCGCCGGGTGTGGAAGGCCAGGTCCCGCGTGGCGATGTGGCAGCAGGTCACCGTGGGCGACTCCATCAGCGACTGGAGCAGCATGACGACGGTGGGCTTGCCGACGATCTCGCTGTGGCCGACGACGACGGTCTCCTTGCCCTTCAGGTCCACACCTGACTGGCGGAGCATGGTCACCACGGCGTGCGGCGTGCAGGGGGCCAGGGAGAAGTCGCCGTAGAAGAGCCTGCCGATGTTGGCCGGGTGCACGCCCTCGACGTCCTTGTCGGGGCGGATGGCCTGCTGCACGCGGCGCGGGTTGACGCCGTCGGGCACGGGCATCAGGAGGATGACGCCCGTGACGGCGCTATCGGCGTTAATCCGGGCGATCTCGGCTTCAAGGTCGTCGGCGGACGAGTCGGCGTCGAGCTGGCGCAGCTCGTACTCGATGCCGACCTCGGCGCAGGCCTTCTCCTGGCTGCGGGCGTAGTACTTCGCGCCCGGATTGTCGCTGGCCAGCACGCCGACCAGCTTCGGGGCGCTGGCGAGCGATGCAACGTCCTTGCGGACCTGCTCCGTAATGGCCTCGGCGATGGGGCCGCCTTCGATCAGTTCTGCCGTCATGATGCCTCCGGGATGAATCGAAGAAGGACGAAGCGGCCCGACCGCTCCGTCTTTGCCGGTCAATCCGTGCGGTGTCTTCACAGCCGCTGCCCCGCCGCCCGTCAGGCAGGCGTGCCGAGCAGCTTCCTGAGCTCTTCGGCAATCCAGTGCTCGGTCTTCGACAGGCAGAACGGCCCATGCCCGGGGTAGAGCACGTCCGGCGGGTCGTCCAGCAGGCCCATCAGCGTCCGCGCGTACGTCTCCCCGTCGTAGTCGAGCCGGTCGCGATGCTGCGGGATGGCCGGCGAGCGGACGGCGTCGCCGCAGAACAGCATCCTGCGCCCCTCGCACGTCGCCTCCCAGCCCATCGAGTCCGCCGAATGGCCCGGGAGCGGCACCGCCCTGATTGTGCACGCTCCTATCGTGACCTCCTCCTCAGGGGCCATTGCGGTGACCTCGGCGACCCTCACGAAGCGGCGGTGATAGTGGTAAGCGGCCGTGGCTATGCCGCCCTCGCGGACGGCCGCGGCGGTGGCCGGGCCGGCCACCACCTCCACGCCGTTCCTGCGCAGGTCTTCGGCTGCTCCGGCGTGGGGCAGGTGGGCGTGGGTCAGGAAGACGCGGCTCACGTCGCGCGGGTCAAGGCCCATCTCGCGCAGGTTCTCCAGGATGCCGGGCAGGCTCTCGCCGCAGCCGCAGTCCATCAGCACCAGGGGGTCGCCCGTGTTGAGCAGGTAGGTGTTGCAGTCGTTGGCCGGCCAGTCTAGGTAGACCATGTTGAAGTCCTGGCCGCCAACCAGATACACCGGCCCGATCAGGCGCATGCCCATAGTGCCCTTTTGTCCTCCAACTCTCGCAAGCCCCGGCGGCGAGCAGCGGGGACAGACATTTGAGTGCAGGTCCGGTCGGCTGTCAAGGACGGGTCCGGCGCGCGCTCAAAGCGTCCTCAGCAGCGCGACCACGACCAGGATCGCCAGCACGGCGAGCAGGCCCAGGTAGATGATGAAAGCCCTCCGCTTGCGCCACCCGGGGCGGGACTGGGCGTGCCAGTACTCGCTGAGCACCTGTCGGGTCGGGTCACCGTAGGCCTCGAACAGGTCGAGGCTCGTGCCGCCCTTCTGCCTCTCGCGGCCACGCTCGCCGGCCGCGGCCGGGCGAGCCGTCTTGCGCCGAGGAGCAGCAGCCTCCTCGTCCCGCTGGATCTGGATGACGGGTCCCTTCGGCGGCGTGGGGCCGGGCGCCGCCTGCTCGGCGGACGGGGCCCCCGGCTCCGGGGCAGGTGACGGCGGCGCTTTCGGCGCCGCGGCGGGGAGCGGCTGCAGCTCTTCGACGGGCTCCTGCTCCTCGACCAGCGGGAGCTCTTCGATCTCCGGCGCCTCCTGGACCGGCGCAAGCGGCGGGCTCTGCGGGACGCCCGACGCGGGCGTGGCCCCGCGTGATGCCAGAACGGCAAAGGCGGCCGGGGCCACCTCGATTCGCGTGGAACAGCTCGGGCAGCCACCGGACGGCGGACTGAGGGCCGACGTCACCGTTACGCTGTGCCCGCAGACGGGGCACACCAGCTCGATCTGCTGCATCATGCCGTCCTGAAGCCGGTCATTGTGTCGGGGGCGAGCCGGAGGCGGCCTCCTGCCGGTCCGGCTCCCGACCACGCTGCCCCAGCGCCCCGCGCACAACGCGGTCCACCTCCTGCAGGTTACTCAGCGCCCAACAGGCATAAGGAACGCCCACAAGCACGCCCGCGCCGCCGGTTGCCGCGGCAGCCGCGCCGGAGAGGGCTCCGGCAGACTTGAGCGCCGCGCCGAGCGCCGCCAGGAAGATGCCGGGCGCCGCACAGAGGGCTGCCTTCAGCCACGGCCGCGCGGCGCAATGCTGCGCAAGCCGGCCTTGCCAGGCGCGGGTCCAGTGGCGAATGACGTCGGCGACGCAGGCCTTGCGGAACTCGGCCTCCTCCTCGTCCAGGGGCTTTGCGCGCACCTGCGCCAGGTCGTCCAGGGCCTTCTGGAGTGCGGCCCGTCCCTTCTCGTGCCAGAACGTCCAGCGTATCTGGAACCAGTCCCAGTGCTCGCGTCGCCGCTGGACGGAGGACACGGCATCCTGGTAGTCGCGGGCCAGCGCTTTGAACTCCCGCTGGAGCGCCGCCTGGCTCTCCGCGGCGCCGAGCATGCGGTCGAGGGCGGAGAGCAGCGAGCGGCGGAAGCGGCTACGCGCGAGCCACGTCCGCAGGGCGATGTGCGGCGCGCAGTGAGCGTGCCGGCCGCGCAGTATGGCGCTCGTGCCCACCGCCCACCGGCTGGCGCGGCCGAAGGTGCCGGCCGAGCGCGCGTCGGTCCAGTCCCAGATCCTGTGCAGTCGCTGGGCATAGGCCTTCTGCACGAGCTTGCGATAGTGCCGCAACCGGCTTTCGATCTGCGCGTTGAACCCGACGAAGGTGTCCGCCAGGCCCTCGATGATCTCCGCGGGCTCGCGCTGTTCGGTCACGGCAAAGGCGAGCCGCATCAGGCAGACATAGGCCTGCTCGAGGCGCCGCTCCACGTCCACCGGCTGCACGGTGGCGGCCCGCACCAGTTGGCTGACGGAGCGCTCGGCGAGCCGCCCGTCGCCGACCTCCTTGGGCACTTCGGCGGGGTAGTCCAGGTTGTGGTCGGCGTGGGCGAACCGGCTCTCGAGTTCGGCGTGCTCTTTGGCGCCTTCGGGGTAGGGCACCAGGTTGTCGAGCCCGTAGTGCGAGGCCACCCCCAGTTGGAAAGCGGCCCGGTGGGGCTCGCCCTCCAGGTAATCCTGGCGGGCCGTGCGGACGCACTTGGCTATGATGGCGCGCACCTGGCGGTTGGCGTGATGGAGCTGCGGCCAGCCCGACTCCCGGTTGGGCGCCACGGCGCCGCTGACGAGCGCCTGGATCGGCAGTGTGCCGTCCAGATTCTCGCCGATGCGGCGGGCGAAGTCCTCGTGCATCCCGATCTGCATTCGCGCCCCCAGGCGGTCATCGGCGGTGAGCGGGCACGACCCGGCGCGGTAGCGGATTATAACGCCGTGGCCCCCCTGCGCCAAGCCCTTTCGCCCGCGCGGCCCGGCCGCCTGAGACGCCGGCTGGCTGCGCGTCGGAGTTCCGCCGGACGGACGCGGATCATCGGGGTAGCGCCGACGGCCCGACTTGACGGGTCAGGGGGGCGCCACTACAATGGCCGCGGCCGGCCGCGCCGGCACCCAAGGAAACGCAACTTTTGTGGTCTACGATGTCCGGTCCGGACTTCTGTCACCTTCACGTCCACTCCCAGTACAGCCTGCTGGACGGGGCCTGTCGCATCGGGCCGATGGCCGCCAAGGCCGCCGCGATGGGCATGCCGGCCGTGGCCATCACCGACCACGGCAACATGTTCGGCGTGGTCGAGTTCTACTACGCCATGCGCGAGCACGGCGTGAAGCCCATCATCGGCTATGAGGGCTACTTCACCCTGGGGGACAGGCGCGCCAGGGAGCGCGTGGCGGGAGGGCAGGAGCTGTTCCACCTGACCCTGCTGGCGGCCGACCAGGCCGGCTATCGCAACCTGATGAAGCTGGCTAGCATGGCCTATCTGGAGGGGCTCTACTACAAGCCGAGGGTGGACTGGGAGCTGCTGGAGGACTGCGCCGAGGGGCTGGTCTGCCTGAGCGGATGCCTGCACAGCCGGCTCAACCACCTGGTGCTGGCCGGGGCCCGGCAGGAGGCGGCCAAGTGGCTCGGCGACATGGGCGAGCTGTTCGGACCCGACCGTTTCTACGTGGAGCTTCAGGACCACGGGCTGCCCGAGCAGCGCGAGGCGCTGGGTCCGGCCGTGGAGCTTGCGCGCAAGGTGGGGCTGCCGCTGGTGGCCACCAACGACTGCCATTACCTGGAGGCGGCCGACAGGACGTGGCATGACGTGCTGCTGTGCATCAACACGCGCACGACGCTCGACGACCCGGACCGCTTCCGCATGGCGACCGACCAGGTTTACTTCAAGAGCCCGCAGGAGATGGCGCAGACGTTCGGCGCCGTCCCGGAGGCGCTGTCCAACACGCTGCGCATCGCCGAGATGTGCGACGTTGAGCTTGACGATTCGCGGAAGTACCCCGCCTTCCGCCAGGAGGGCGTCGCCCCCAGGGAGCACCCCCGGTTCCTGCGCTCGCTGGCCGTGCGCAATCTGGAGGAGCGCTATGGGGAGCTGGGCGACGAGATGCGGCAGCGCCTGGACTTCGAGCTGAACGTCATCGAGCAGACCGGCTACGTGGACTACTTCCTGATCTGCTGGGACTTCGTGCGGTTCGCGCAGGAGAACGGCATCCCGGCCGGGCTGCGGGGCAGCGGGGCCGGCAGCCTGGTGGCCCACGCCCTGGGCATGACGGGCCTGAACCCGCTGGATTACGACCTGGTCTTCGAGCGCCTCATGGGGCCGGAGCGCAAGGAGCCGCCGGACATTGACATAGACCTGTGCGAGCTGCGCCGCGGCGAGGTCATTGACTACGTGCGGCAGCGCTATGGGCCCGAGAAGACGGCGCAGATCATCACCTTTGGCACGCTGAAGGCGCGCAACTGCGTGCGGGACGTGGGACGCGTCCTGGGGGTGGACCTGGCCAAGGTGGACCGCGTGGCCAAGATGATACCGCTGGGGCCCAACGTCGCTCTGCAGGATGCCGTGGAGCAGAGCGCCGAGCTGGCGTCGCTGGCGCGCGAGGAGGAGGAGGTGGGCCGCATCCTCGAGCTCGCGCGCCAGATTGAGGGCCTGCCCCGCCACGCCAGCACCCACGCCGCCGGGGTGGTCATCGGCGACAGGCCGCTGTGGGAGATGGTGCCCCTCTACAAGGTGAGCGACGGCGAGATCATGACCCAGTGGGGCATGGACGACCTGGCGCGCGTCGGCATCCTCAAGATGGACTTCCTCGGCCTGCGCACGCTCACCATCATTGACAGGGCGCTCCAGGTGATCCGCGACAGCGGCCGCCAGCCGCCCGACCTCGACGTGGCCAAGCTGGACACCGACGACCCGAAGACCTACGAGCTGATCGCCAGCGGCTACACGCGGGGCGTCTTCCAGCTCGGCAGCGCGGGCATGCGCCGGCTGCTGAAGCGGCTGCAGCCCTCCTGCATCGAGGACCTCATCGCGGCGGTGGCGCTCTACCGGCCCGGGCCGCTTCAGAGCGGCATGGTGGATGCCTTCGTCAGCCGCCGCCACGGCCTGGAGCCCATCGTCTACCCCCACCCCTCCTTGGAGCCGATCCTCAGGCCCACCTACGGCGTGATCGTCTACCAGGAGCAGATCATGCGCATCGCCAACGCCATAGCCGGCATCGGCATGGGCGATGCCTACACCATGATCAAGGCCATCAGCAAGAAGAACGAGGGCGCCATCCGCCGCTACCACGAGGACTTCGTCAAGGGGGCCGTGGCGCAGGGGCTCGACGAGGAGACGGCCGAGCAGATGTTCTCCCTCATACTCCACTTCGCCGGCTACGGCTTCAACAAGGCGCACACCAGCGTCTACGCCTTCCTGGCGTTCATCACGGCCTACCTGAAGGCGCACTACGCCACCGAGTTTATGGCGGCCAGCATATCGTGCGAGATGGGCCACACCGAGGAGGTGGTGGCGCTGATGGAGGAGTGCGGGGCGCTGGGCATCGAGGTGCTGCCGCCCAGCGTCAACGAGAGCGGGGCCGAGTTCACGCCTGTGGGGCCGGGGGAGCTCCGCTTCGGGCTCGGAGCGGTCAAGAACGTGGGCGGGCGGGCCGTGGAGTCCATCGTGGCAGCGCGCCGGCAGGGGGGGCCGTTCGGCAGCTTGTTCGACTTCTGCGAGCGGGTGGACCCTCACGAGGTGACGCGCGCCGCCGTCGAAGCGCTGATGAAAGCGGGCTGTTTCGACGAGCTGCCGGGCACGCGGGCGCAGCAGATGGCCGTGCTGGAGACGGCCGTCAAGGCGGGGGCCCGCGCCCGCCGGAACCGGCAGATCGGCCAGAAGTCCCTCTTCGGTGCAGCGGAGGGGGAGGACCCCGCCGCCCAGATGGAGGCCAACCTTCCCGACGTGCCGCCCCTGAGCGCCCGCGAGCTGGCGCGCCAGGAGAGCGAGGCCCTGGGCCTCTACGTGCGCTACGATCCCCTGGTGGACTACCGACGGGGGCTGGCCCGGTTCTGCACGGCGTTCAGCGACCGGCTCTCCCGTCTGCCGGACGGCCACGAGGTGGTGATGGGCGGCCTGGTGGAGGACGTGCGGCGCCGCACCACGCGCAGCAGAGAACCCATGGCCGTGCTCAAGGTGCTCGACCTGAGGGGGGCTTTCGAGTGCGTCCTGTTCCCGCGGGCCTACGCCGAGTACCGCGAGCTGGTGGAATCCAGCGACGTGCTCTTCTTTGCCGGGCGGCTGAGCCACGCGCGTGGCACCTCGGTCCACGTTGACGAGGTCATCCCCTTTGAGAGGGCGCAGGGGCGCCTGGCCGGCGCGGTGCTGGTGACCGTGGCCTGTGAGGAGGCCGACGCGCAGCTCTGGGCCCTGTTGCGGGACGTCCTTCGTGCGCACAAGGGCGAGGTGCCGGTCTTCGTGGACCTGGTGGGCGGGGGATTCCGGCTTCGCTCGCGCGCGGGCGACGGCTCCGGGGCGGAAGCGTCTGATCGGCTGGCGGACCAGATCGAAGAGCTGGTCGGTCAGGGGCG
>LJUE01000103.1 GCA_001303885.1 Planctomycetes bacterium SM23_32
AGCTGGTCCACCTGTTTGGTCAGACCCTCGCAGCTCTGGCCCACCTTCATCGTGTCGGTGGCGGCCCCCCGCAGCTCGGCCTGGAGGGACTGCATGTCGGCGCGCAGCCGTTCCAGCTCGCGCCTGGTCTCCCGGTTGTCCCGGGCCAGCTTGTCCAGGGCGCCCTGCGTGGCCTCGCGGCTCTCGGCAAGCTGCCGCTCGGCGGCCATCTCCAGGTTGCTCAGCCTGCCGCGTATCTCGTCACGCACGCCGTCCACGTGCGACTCGATGCCCTTCATCCCACCCCCGAGCGACCGGACGCGCTCCCAGAAGCGCTTCACCGGCACCATGAAGAACAGGCAGTAGAGCGCTATGATCAGCGAGCTGAAGCTGACAATGATGAGCACGATCGTCTGCCACTGGGGCATGGCGCGTCCCCCTGCTGACCTAATCCCTGCCGGTGAAGGCCCGGTGCACCCGCCGGAAGCGGAACACAAACACCACGCCCATTATAGCCAGCACGAGCCCCAGGCCCACCTGCCCCCACCACTGCCGGCGGAAGAACACCGTCAGCACGAACAGCGCTGCGATAGAGAGCAGTATGAGGGAGTCTTCGACGTAGATGGCGGCGCGGGATTCGTGGCGGTCCTGATCCTGTCCGAAGGCAGCCATCTCGACGCGCGTCCTGGAGGGCAGTGGTAGGAGCGGCCGGGTCGTCGGGCTATATTGTAGCGCGGCGCGGGCCGATGTCAACGAGGGCTGCCGGCGGGCAGGCGGCAAGCCGCAGGAAGGCCCCCTGCACCGTTGATGGGCGCTGCGCCGTCCGGCAGAATGGCGAGCGAGTCACACTCATACGCGCGGAGAGAGATGGCCGGGTCCGCCGAACCCCGCCGCTTCCTGGCTACCGGCCCCTGCGCAGCGGGCCGCGTGGTGGCCCTCTCGCCCGAGCAGAGCCGCCACATGGTCACGGTGCTGCGCATCGGGGCCGGCGCGCGGGTGAGGGTCTTCACGGGCGAGGGCCGGGAGTTCGAGGCAGAGGTCGAGACGGCCGATCCCACGGGGGCGCGCGTCCGCATCCTGCGCCCGGTCGTCCCCCGGGCCGGCCTGGCCGCGCGCGTGACCCTCGCCTTCGCCCCGCCGCCCGGGCAGCGGGCCGACCTGATCGTGGAGAAGGCCACCGAACTCGGCGCGGCCGTCCTGCAGCCCTTGCTGTGCGAGAGGCTCCAGGCCTCCCGTGCGGAGGCGGCCTGCCGCCGCGTGGAACGCTGGCAGCGCAAGGCGCGGGACGCCGCGCGGCAGTCCGAGCGCCTCGCGGTGCCGGAGGTGCGGCCGCCCGTGCCGTTCGAGCGGTTCGTCGAAGGCTGCGGGGCGGCGCTCCGCCTGATCGGCTCGCCGGAGGCAGCGACGGGGCTCTGGGCAGTGCTGAACGACGTGGAGGAGATGCCGGCGTCGGTTGCCCTTGTCGTCGGCCCGGCGGGCGGGTTCACGGGCCGGGAGCTGGAGCTGGCCGGGCGGGCCGGGTTCGCCCCGGTCTCGCTCGGGCCCCACGTTGCCGCGTCAACCGGCCGGGCGGACCTCCACGCCTTGCTCATAGGCTTCGGCTGCCGCGCGGGCAAATCCGTCGTCCTCGGCGCCCGTCCCCCATACGTAGACGCGGCGCTCGGGGCCGCCGGCCGGGTCCCAGTCCAGGCTGATCTGGCCCAGGCCCCCGTTGTCCCAGTAGGTGAACCCCGCCGACGGACTCACCGCGATGCAGGCGTTGCGGTAGGCGTCGCTGAAGACGGCGTACCAGCGCGGCTGGCCCTGGAAGCCGATGCCATCGGCCTCGCCCTGGCCGTCCATCCGGGCGCTGCGGCCCGTCTCGTTGGTGACGGTCGCGGGGGTGGCGTAGCGCACGCGGGTCAGCGTGTGCAGCGGCGGGTCTATCTGCGAGATCACGTCGAGGCGGTCGCCGTAGAAGTGCCACCGCCGCGTCAGGCGGTAGGTGTCTTTGAGCACCTTCGTGCAGGTGAAAACCGCCCTGACGGGGCCGCGGGCCAGGCACCTGAACTCCTCGACCTCGCCTTCCTCGCTGCCCCAGCCCGTCTCCGCGCTGGAGACGATGATGCCGTGGGCGGCGGGCACATCCGCGCCATCTGCCGGGATGATGATGGAGGCGAGCGTGCCGTTCGATATGCGGCAGCCGTAGGTGCCCATGCGGATGCTCGAGCCGTCCTCGCTCACCTCGAAGCGCGAGCGGTGCGGTGCCACCGCGTCCGTCCCCTGCTCCGGCGCCAGGAGGCTGAGGCGCAGGTCCCGGCCGGCGAGCAGCCCCACAGGCAGCGCGAAGACGACGGTGCCGTCCCGGGCGCCGGCCCTGGCCGGCTCGAACTGGGCGGGCGCGACGGGTCCTGCCTCGAACGCCACGCGCAGGTTGCCCAGGTCCGCACCGGCACCCAGGTCGCCGGCCGCCAGCGGCAGCTCCACCGCCATGCCCGCGCACTCGCCCAGCGGGGCCCTCAGCACGTAGTCGCGCCGGAAGGGGAGCCGGTCCATGTCCACCGGCCCGGTAAACTCCGCGACGGCACGGGTCTGCCCCAGCAGGGACACGTCCTCGGGGGCCTCGAAGGTCGCTACGACGAGGCGCCGCCCGTCCGCTCGCCCCGCCGCGAGCCCGGCGGTGAGCGTGGCCTCCTCGCCGGGGCCGAGGGACAGGCCGGCAAACTCGGCCAACGGCTCCCCCTCGGCGCAGTCCAGGTGCAGCCTCAGCCTCACGCCGTCCGCCTCAGCCAGGCCTTCGTTGCGCAAGGTGGCGGCGATCTGGACCTCGTCCTCCGCATCCAGGGGCGTGTCGGCGTCAACGGGTCGCCCGTCGGCCGAGAGGGTCAGGGCGGCGACCGCCACGTCCGGCACGAGGGCCGCCTCACCGCTCAGCACAAGGAAGCGCTCCTTGTGCCCCTCGGGGGCCTCCAGGACGAGCCGGTGGGCGTCGGGCCACTCGACGCGCGCCTCCGGCTCGCCCCGGGCATCGAGCCGCACCAGCATCCGCCGTGCGGGGTCGGCCCACGCGTTGTCATACCGCTCCAGGTCCGCCTCCAACCGCGAGCCGGGCCCGAGCGTGATCCGCGTCCGTTCGGGGTCCGCCCCCTCCATGGTCACCTGCCCACGGTACCTGACCGGCCCATCCTCCAGTTCCTTTCCGGCCGTGTCCACGTAGACGTAGTCCCCCTGCCCGATGAAGATCACCGTCATGCGCCCCTGGTCGCCGCCCGGCAGTCCCAGGACGCCACGGATCTGTTTGATTCCCGGCCCCCTGACGGCGAAGTCGTTCTCTTCCAGCTCGATGGGTTTCGGTGTCGCGAGCGTGAACGGTTCCTTGCCGAAGTTCACCACGATCTCGGTGCCGTCCTCCCACTTGGTCTCCTGCACCATGCGATCATCGGTGAGGAACCGGTGGCTGACCATCTCCTGCATGCCGATCACCTCGTGCAGCTTGCAGGTGTTGCGGTAGATGGCCAGCATCTGCTCGCGCTCCTCGGGCACGCTCCAGCGCAGGCCGTGGGAGTTGACCCACATCATGGGCGGCGTGCCGTAGAGCACGTTCATGGCCGTCTTGCGTTCGGTCAGCTCGGGGGCCACGTTGTGCAGGTAATCGTTCGTGGCGCCCCAGTACCAGTAGTCCACCACGCAGTCGTGGTAGACCAGCTCGAAGAGGGGCGCGCGCTGGGCGGGGTCGGCGCTGTACTTCAGGTAGTCTTCGCTCAGCTCGCTGCGGTCGGTGACGTCGCGCAGGTAGCCGGCCGGCCAGCTGTACCTGGCGCCGCCCATCATGCCCTCGTGGTAGTGGAGCTGAGGCACGCTCCAGAACCGCCCGTGCTCGCCGCCGCTCACCAGCCCGAGTTCCTGGCTCACGTAGCGCTGGAGGGCCTGCCGGTTGGCCATGTCGCTCGCGCGCGTAGTGGGGTGGTCCGGCGAGTAGCACTCGATGAGCCACTCGGCCGAGGTCACGTCTAGGAACCGCGCGTTGTATGGGTAGGTCTGGAGGACGCGGGGGATGACGGCCCGGGCGCTCTCGAGCTGCTTGGCCGTGCAATGCTTCATGAAGTGCCCCGTCGGGTTCATCTCGGCGTCCCGTTCCACCCAGGCCGTCATGAGTTCGCCGTCCGCCTTCACGACGGCGTGCTCGGCGACGGGGGCCCTGTGGGGGCCGATCTCAGGGGCGTCCTTGATGTCCACGTAGTTGTCGTACTCGCCCACCAGCCATCCGAGGTGTGCCATCTCGGCCATGTCCGCCGGCGCCCAGCGGCCGTTGACCAGGCCGTGCGTCATCCCTTCGGCGAGGGCCTCCCTGACGAACGGCAGGCCCGGCGGCCCCCACCAGTCCACCGCTCCCATGAGCTTGTGCACGTCGGGGTTCTCGCGCGCCTTCTCTTCGAGGGTGCGGAAGTAGCCGGTCTGCTGTGCGATCCGGCGGTATATCTTGCAGGCCGCCACGTGGCCGCCCTCGTCGAAGAAGGCGAGCCGGAGCCCGCGTTCGCCGCCCCACCGGCCCTTGATCGGCTCCCACAGCAGGGCGGGGAAGCCGAGCTGCGCCTCGTCGCCCCGGCGCGGCTGCATCTGGATCACCGCGTCGGCCGGCGTCGTCTCAATCACCATCATGCCCTGCACGCCGTCAGTGACGGCCACCCACGGCATGTCCAGGCTGCCGTACGTGGAGAACCACCCGCCCCGGTACGTCTCGTCCCCCACCCACACGTAACGCCCGTCGCAGTAGTCGGCCACCGCCATGAAGTAGGTCTCCGGCCGGGGCGGGAAGAGCGGGGCGAGATACCTGAACCTGCTCATGCCCAGATCGTCGTCGGCGCAGCTCAGGGCGACGTCCAGCGCGGGCTCGTCGCCGACGAGGCTCAGCCTCACCTCCAGAGGGAGGGGCTGCGGCTGGCGGCGCACCACGGTGTGGGAGTAGCGGAGCGCGCCGTCGCCTTCGGGCGCCATCCCCCGGACGCCGGCGGCGGACAGGACGCCCGTGCGGTCCCTCTCGCGCGTGAGGGGCGGGACGTCGCCGTCGGCGTCGGCCAGGGCGGCCACGGCGAACGTGCGCGGCTCGGAGTGCACCCACGTGTTCGGGTAGTAGCCCTGGGCGACGCGGCGTACGGGCTCGCCGACCTGCGGGTCGGCGTCGTTCAGACCGACGGCAAAGTGGAAGCGCACCCCCGGCTCGGGGTCCCCTAACACGGGGAAGTAGTCGAGCGGCACGGACAGCTCCACCGCGTAGCCCGGCAGCGGGCCGCCCGGGATCATGCGCACGGCCATCTGCGATCCGGCGTACGGCTGGCCCTGCGCATTGCAGGCCGTCAGGTTGTCGGGGTGCAGGTGCAGCCCTACCTGCACGGCGTCCACCCAGAACTCCACCGAGTCCGCTTCCCACCACTCGCGGGGGTCGGCGTCGCCGAACGCCACGAGCTGGTCGCGCACGCGCACGTAGAGGTAGAGGCGCTGCTCATCCCAGCGCAGCCACGCCCCGCCGGAGAGGTTCCGTTCGCCATCCTCTCCGACCCAGGGCAGCCACATGACGCCGTCCCCCGTCCAGTCCGCGTTGTCGCCGTCAATGGCCGGCGGCGTCGCCACCCGGCGCACCTGGACCGCCTCCCCGGGACCGGCGGAAGGAGGCGGCTCCTGCTCCCAGACCGTGCCGGTGGCCTTCTGCGTGATGGCCAGCCGCGCCGTGTCCGCCTCCACGGCCACCTTGAGCGCGGCGTTCTCCAGTTCCCACCCCGTCTCGGTCTGCCGCACGGCGGCCCTCGCCTGCGCCGCCCAGAGCCCCGCGCAGATAACGGTCACCAGCATCGCCTGTCTCATGGGATGATGCTCCTCGATGTGTCAGTGGCGTCAGTACGTCGGTATATGCGCCGGCGGGCCGGGAGTCAAGGCGAGAACCGGCCGGACGGCTGCGGTTTGACGGCGGGGCGGCCCGCTGAGTATGTTGGGTGCTTCGGCGCGGGCCTCGCGTCCTCCGCCGTCCGAACGCAAGGCAGGGCCATGCAACTGAAGTTCCACGGTGCGGTGGGCACGACGACGGGCTCCACGCACGTGCTCGAGGCGGGCGGCAGGCGCATCGTGCTCGAGTGCGGCTTGTTTCAGGGCGAGCGCAAGCCTGCCTTCGAGCGCAACCGCAACCTGCCGGCGGATGTCCGGTCGGCGGACGCCTGCATCCTCTCGCACGCGCACATTGACCACAGCGGCAACCTGCCCTCGCTGGTGAAGAGCGGCTTCAAGGGCCCCATCATCGCCACGCCGGCCACTGGCGACCTGTGCGAGATCATGCTCGCCGACTCGGCCCACCTCCAGGTCCAGGACGTCGAGCACGTCAACCGCAAGCGCATCCGCCAGGGCAAGAACCTCTTCGAGCCGCTCTACACGCCGGACGACGTGCCGCCCACGCTCCGCGCGTTCCGCCCCCTGCCTTACGGGACGCCGCTTGAGGTGACGCCCGAGGTGACGCTCACCTTCCACGACGCGGGGCACATCCTGGGGTCGGCCTTCGTGCAGCTCGACGTCCGGGAGGATGGCGCCCCAAGGCGCATCTTCTTCACCGGCGACGTGGGGCGCAAGGAGATGCCTATCCTGAAGGACCCGCACGTGCTGCACGACGTGGACGTGCTCATCACCGAGAGCACCTACGGCAACCGGCTGCATCCTTCGCGCGCCGACGTCAAGGCGAGGCTGGCCGAGCTGTGCCGCCGCGTGACGGAGCGCCGCTCGCGACTGGTGATCCCGGCCTTCAGCGTGGGCCGCACCCAGCAGATCATCTACTTCCTCAACGAGCTGGCGTCCGAGGGGCTCATCGGCGACCTGCCCATCTTCGTGGACAGCCCCCTCTCCACCAAGGCGACGGGCGTCCACGAGCGGCACCCCGAGTGCTTCGACGAAGAGACCCTCGCGATGCTGCGGAGCGGCAACGACCCGTTCCGGTTCCCCACACTCACCTTCACGGCCGACGTGGAGGAGTCCAAGAAGCTCAACCGCATGCCCGGGCCCGTGGTCATCATCTCTGCCTCGGGCATGTGCGAAGGCGGCCGCATCCTGCACCACCTGAAGCACACCGTCGGCGACGAGCGGAACGTGATACTGATCGTCGGCTACCAGGCGGAGCACACGCTGGGGCGCCGCCTGGTCGAGGGCGTCAGCCCGATCAAGATATTCGGCGAGCACTACGAGCTGCGCGCCGAGGTGGAGATCCTCAACGCCCTCAGCGCCCACGCCGACCGCAGGGAACTCACGGACTACTTCACGGCCATGGGGCCGGAGGTGGACGTGGCCTTCGTGGTCCACGGTGAGCCCGAAGCGGCCGAGACGCTGGCCGACAGCCTCGACCAGCTCGGGGCCCGTGAGGTCATCCTGCCGGAGGTCGCCACGCCGTATGAACTGCGATGACAACGGTGCCGGCACGGGCGGCGCCGCCGGGCAGGTCATCGCCTTCCTCGGCTCGGACCTGGAGCCGGCGCCCGGGCGGGCCGGCGCCGGCAGCATGTGCGTCTCGCGGCGCCTGCTCCAGAGCCACGGCGCCCGATTCGCCGAGGGCGTCTTCGGGGCCGAGGAGATGCCGTTGCTGGCCGGGCTGCCGCCGCAGTCGCGCCGCGTCCTGCTGGAGCCCGACGCCGTTGTGTTCCACCTGCGCGGCGGCACGCTGCGCGGCTTCCTCAAGCACTACTACCGACTGGGCACCGGGTCGGGGCGGGTGCGCGCCGGGCTGCGGGTGCGGGGCTCCTTCTTCGCGCGGCACCCGTGGCTGGCCCCGCTGCTCGGGCCGGGGCGCACGCTGCTGACGGGCCTGCGCACGCTGCGCTACACGCTGGCCCACTTCGCCGACTTCCTGCGCCTCAATCCTCTCATCCTTTGCCGGTACATGGCTTTTGCGGTAGGCTTCATGGTCGGAGCGCGTCGGGCAAGGCGAGCGTAGCAGGGGCCGCGCGGCGCCCGGCCCGCCAGAGACGCCCGCGCCGCCCCTTCACTCGACGACCGGAGGCGAAGTCAATGGCTCTCATGAGGGTGCAGTTCTTCGGCACGGCCATCGCCAAGCAGACCAACATGACCATCCTGCTGCCGCAGGACGTGGAGGCCGGGGGCCCCTTCCCCGTGCTCTACCAGTTGCACGGGCTCAGCGACGATGACACAGCCTGGACGCGCTGGACGTCCATCGAGCGCTACGTGCGCGGGCTGCCCCTGATCGTCGTCATGCCGGACAGCGCGCGCGGCTTCTACACCGACGCCGCGCAGGGCCCCGCCTACGAGGCCCACATCATGGAGGACGTGATGGGGCTCGTTGACAGGTTCCTCCCCACGGTGCAGGCACGGGAAGGGCGTGCCGTCGGCGGGCTCTCGATGGGCGGCTACGGGGCGATGAAACTCGCCCTGAAGTACCCCGACCGCTTCCGCAGCGTGGCTGCGCACTCGAGCGCCTTCGATGTGGGCCGGCGGGTGGGCGACCACGACCGGGCGGAGGAGTTCCGTCGCATCTTCGGCGACGAACCGGCGGGCGGCCGGAACGACCCCTTCCACCTGGCCGAACAGGTGGACAGGCAGATGCTGCCGGCCATCCGGTTCGACTGCGGCACGGAGGACGGCCTGATAGAGGAGAACCGGGCCTTCCACGCCCACCTGGCCGAGCTGGGCATACGGCACGAGTACCAGGAGTTCCCCGGCGCGCACGACTGGGGCTACTGGGACGTGCACGTGCGGGAGGCGCTCGCCTTCCACTGCGCCGCGCTGGG
>LJUE01000104.1 GCA_001303885.1 Planctomycetes bacterium SM23_32
AGCCGCTCTCGCCGACCAGGCAGAACATCTCGCCCCGCCCTATCCGCAGGCTGATCCCGTCCACGGCGCGCGCCACGCCCTGCTCGGTGGCGAAGTGCACGGCCAGGTCCTCGACTTCGAGCAGTGGCGGCTGGTCGGTCACGGTTGCCTCACTCAACGCGGAGCCTCGGGTCAAGGGCGTCGCGCAGGGCGTCGCCGAACACGTTGAGCGCCAGAACGAGCACGAACAGCGCTGCCGCCCCACCGGCCAGGTGCCACCAAACGCTCGGGTCGCGCGAGACCTCCATGCGGGCCATGCTGATCATCGTGCCCCAGGAGATGGTCGTCGCCTCCACGCCGACGCCGATGTAGCTGAGCACGGCCTCCGAGAGCACGATGCCGCTGAAGCCGAGCGTGAAGCTGATGATGACGATGTGGAACAGGTTGGGCAGGATGTGGCGGAGGATGATGCGGGCCCGCCCCGCGCCCACCGCGCGCGCGGCCAGCACGTAATCGCTCTCGCGCAGCTTGAGCGTCTCGCCCCGTATCAGGCGGCACAGCCCCACCCAGCTCGTCACGCCCATCGCAAGGCAGAGCTGCACCAGCCCTTTGCCCATCACCGACATCAGCGCGATGAGCAACAAGATGCCGGGCACGCAGGCGAGCGTGGAGTAGACGTAGACGATCAGGTCGTCCACGAGCCCGCCGAAGTAGCCGGCCACGATGCCGAACAGCAGCCCGAGCGGGATGTAGATGGCCGCTGTCAGGCCGCCGAGCACCACGGCCGTGCGCACGCCTTTGACGGCCTTGTAGAGCACATCCGTGCCCATGATGTCGGTCCCCAGCAGGTGGCGGCCGGTCAGCGGCGGCACGTAACTCTCCTCCCTGTCGGTCGGGCCGACCAGCTTCAGGAACGCCCAGTCCACCAGGTCAATGCGCCTCACGGTGGCGGCCTCGCCGGCGCCCTGCCTCTGGCGCACCGGCACGAAGCCGAGCAGGCCGAGCGCCAGGTAGAGGCTAATGACGGCGAGGCAGACCATGGCGAGGCGGTTGCGGCGGAGCCGGCGCCAGGCCTCCGCCCAGAGCGAGCGCGCCTCCCGTATGCGGTCCTGGTTCATCGCAGCCTGATGCGGGGATCAGCGAGGGTATAGCTGATGTCGGTGAGCAGGTTGCCGAGCGCGAAGAGCAGCGCGCCCAGGTAGACCATGGCCGCCATGACCTGTGTGTCGCCGTTGGCCGCCGCCTCCACCGTCATGTTGCCCAGGCCCGGGATGCCGAAGAAGTTCTCCAGCAGAAGCGAACCGAGGAACAGGAACGGGATGGCCAGCACGGTGCGCGTGAGCACGGGGATCATGGCGTTCTTCAGCACGTGCTTGAACAGGATCACGCGCTCGCCCAGTCCCTTGGCCCGGGCGGTGCGCACGTAGTCCTGCCCTATCTGCTCAAGCAGGATCGTGCGGTAGAAACGCACGTCCCCCCCGAGGCCCTTCAGGAGGGCGATCAGCACGGGCAGCAGCAGGAAACGCCCCGCGTGGATGCCCCCCGCATAGCCATAGACCGGGAAGAGCCGCATGTGCTGCGCCAGCAGGAGCTGGCCCACGATGATGTAGACCAGGATGGAGATGGACATGAAGCCCACGCACACGGCCACCGCGCCCAGGTCGAGGTAGGTGGCCCGGAAGTAGGCCACGAAGAGCGAGAGGCTGATGCCCAGCAGCAGGCCCATGATGAAGATGGGCACGGTGAGCGTCAGGGAGGGCACCATGCCGAGGAGGATCTTGCGGTTGATGTCCTCGTGCGTCTTCTGGGTGCGGCCGAAGCGGAAGAGGAGCAGCTTCTGCATGTGGTCCACGAATCGCGTGTCGGTCAGCTTTCTGAGCCCCTCGGCCTGCTTGTTGAACACGACGCCCTTATCCCAGCCGCGCTTGTGGATCAGGTCTCTGATCGCCTCGTCCTCGGCGTGCTGGCCCAGCTCCTGGATGGCCAGCGCCCGGGGGGAAAAGACGGCGTTGAACAGCAGGAAGGTGAACAGGCAGACGCCCAGCACCAGCGGCACGGTGTAGAGGGTGCGGCGGATGACGTAGGCCAGCACGCTCAGGGGCCCCCCGTCGGTGCGGCGCGTCGGAACACGGCCAGGATCATGGCCATGGCCAGCAGCACGCCGAGGATGGCGGTTAGCGACCAGTAGTTGGGCCGGTTCCATTCCCGGCGCAGCCGCTGGCGCAGCTCGACGTCCACGTCCCGATACTTCAGGTAGCCGCCTGTCATGGCGTGCGCCTTGGCGTTCCCGACCCACCGGTGGCGCAGGATGTAGCTGACCGTGTGGATGCTGGGGATCCAGGGGGCGTCTTCGACCACGATGTCCACCATGCGCTTGATGATGGCCAGCCGCTCGGGGCCGTCTTCCATGGCCTTCATCTGCTCGAAGAGCCGGTTGAACTCGGGGTTGTCGTAGTTGCTGCGGTTCGGGCCGGGGGCTTTGTTCGGCCCGTAGAGCAGTTGCAGGAAGTTCTCCGGGTCGGGGTAGTCCAGGATCCAGCCGACGCTGAAGACCTGCAGCCGCCGGTCAATGGTCTTCTTGAGGAACTCGGCCCAGGTGTTGGTCACCACCTTGACCTGGATGCCGATCTCGCCCATGTCGCGCGCGAAGGCCAGGGCGGACTGCCGTGCCGCCGGCTCGGCGCTGCCAATGTCGTAGGTGATCTCCAGTCGCTTGCCGTCAGGCCCGACGCCGCCGGGGTAGCCCGCCTCGGCCAGCCTCTGGCGAGCCCTCTCCACGTCGTACTGCTTGTAGGGATTGCGCAAGTCCGGGGCGTAGCCGAACATGCCGGGCGGGATGGGCCCCTGAGCCGAGATGGCCCGGCCGTTGGCGAAATGCTCGATGCGCCATTCGGTGTCGTAGGCCAGGCTCATCGCCTGGCGCAGGGCCTTGTTCGCGCCCACCACCGGGTCTTCCATGTTGAACGCCACGTAGTAGACGACCATCTCGGGGAACTTGGTCAGGCTGACTCCCTTGCGCATGAACTCCTGGGTCAGTTCCTTCTCGGGCGTGATGGCCTCCTCGAAGTGGTCCTTGCTGATCCCGGAGCCCTCCAGGTAGCCCTGCTTGAACAGGATCCAGGCCGGCTGGGCCTCGCCGATGATGGTGTTGTGGACCTCGTCCACGATGGGCAGCCTCATGCCGGCGGCCTCGAACAGGCCGGCCTCGGCGTCGCCCGGCTCCCCCTCGCTCGGGTAGCGGTCGTCGCGGTAAGTGGGGTTCCGCTCCAGGATCAGCTTCCAGCGCTTGCGCCACTCCTTCAGGCGGAACGGCCCCGTGCCGACGGGGTGGTTCACGAAGTCCTCGCCGTAGTACTCGACGGCCTCTCGCGGCACGGCGGCCGTGTAGGACATCTCGAGCGCGTACTTGAGCTGCTGGAACGGCTCGGTCAGCTTGAACTGGAGGGTGTAGCGGTCCAGCGCGTTCAGCCCCTCGATGGGCCGGCCGTAGTCCATCTTCCGGCCGGCGGCCGCCCTCTCGACCGACTCGTCGTACCAGGCGTCCAGCCCCACCACCTTGCCCTTGAGCAGCCAGGAGCCGCGGGGCTCGTTGCCCATGTCCATCAGGCGCTTGATCGAGTAGACGAAGTCCTCGGCCGTCACCTCCCGCCCCGTGCCGCCCGCGAAGCACGGGTCGTCCTGGAAGCGCACCCCTTGCTTGACGGGGATCGTGTAGGTGAGGCCGTCGTCGCTGACCTGCGGCATGGAGGCAGCCAGGCAGGGCTTCAACTCGTACGGGCGCTTCAGGTAGTGGTACTCGTAGAGCGAGTCGTAGATCTGCGCGACGATGCCGCCCGAGAGGGTGTCGCCCGCCTGCACGGGGTCCAGTCCGTGAGGGTCCTCGCCAAGCGCGGCGTAGAGGACCTTCTTGCCTTCGGCGGGGGGGTAGGGGTCGTTGGAGCAGCCCGCCGGGCCGACGGCCAGCACCGAACCCCCGAGGCCCAGCGCCAACACCTTGCAGAGCAATAACTTACGCACGGCGCGCCGCCCCTCCATTCGGACGAGGTCCGTCAGACGATTGATAGCAGAACCCGCCGCCGCTGTCAAAGCCCGCGCGGTCGAGCACGAGGACGAGCGACAGCACCAGGGGGGTCAGAACTGCTGGATCTTCAGCATGTCCGTGCCGCCGGGCGTGTTCGTCGAGGCGCCAGCGATGTAGACCACCGTGTCCCCCGAGGCGACCAGCCCCAGCTCCAGCAGGCGCTCCCGGCCGCGCTCGACCATCTGGTCGGTGCTCTCGAAGACGTCCAGCATCACGGCCTGCACCCCCCAGAGCAGCGCCAGACGGCGGTAGGTCCGCTCGTCCGGCGTCAGCGCGTAGATGGGGGTGTTGGGGCGACGCTGCGATATGTAGAGCGCCGTGCTGCCGGTGAGCGTGAAGGATACGATGGCGGCGGCGTCCAGCTTCTCCGCGATGGCGCAGGCGGCGCTGGCCAGGGCGTGCTGGCGGGGCCGGGCCACCTCCTCGATGTCCGGCGGCGGGCCGGCCTCGGCCCGCCAGGGCTCCTCGATGCGGCGGGCGATGCGGTCCATCATGCGCACGGCTTCCACCGGGTAGCGCCCGACGGACGTCTCGGCGCTCAGCATCACGGCGTCCGTGCCGTCCAGGATCGCGTTGGCCACGTCGCTGGCCTCGGCGCGGGTCGGCCGAGGAGAGGCCACCATGGACTCCAGCATCTGCGTGGCCGTGATGGCCGGCACGCCGAGCTCGTTGGCCATGCGGATGATGCGCTTCTGCACGCCGGGCACGGCCTCGGTGGGCATCTCGATGCCCAGGTCCCCTCGCGCCACCATCACGCCGTCGGCAGCCTCCAGTATCGCCCTCAGATTATCCACCGCCTCGGGCTTCTCGATCTTGGCGATGACGGGCAGGGCGTCCTCCGCGCCGCAGTGCCGCATTGCCTCCTTGAGGCGCAGCACGTCGTCGGCGCCCCGCACGAAGCTCAGCGCCACGTAGTCCACGCCGTGCTCCATGCCGAACCGCACGTCCTGGATGTCCTTCTCGGTGGGCGTCGTAATGCTCAGGTCCACCCCCGGCAGGTTGATGCCCTGGTGCTCGCCCAGCTCCCCGCCCAGCTCCACGCGGCAGCGCACAGCGTCCCCGTCCACTGAGACGACGGACAGCTGGATCATCCCGTCGCTCAGCATCACGTTGTCTGCGGGCTTCACGTCCGCCGCCAGGGGCTCGTAGCTGACGGCTACGGTGTGGGCGTCGCCTGCGAAGTCGCCCGGCTTGAGCGTCACCTCCGCGCCCTGGGCCAGCTGGACGGGACCGCCGCCCTTCAAGGGCCCGGTGCGGATGCGCGGGCCTTGCAGGTCCTGCATGACGGCCACGGGGTGGTCGGCTCCGGCGGCCACCTCACGGATGATCTCCAGGTAGCGTGCGTGGCCGGCGTGGTCGCCATGTGAGAAGTTCAGCCGGAACACGTCAACGCCCGCCTCGGCCATCCGGCGCACCGTCCCGGCGTCGCCGCTGGCCGGCCCGACCGTGGCCACGATCTTCGTGCGTGTCGGCCCCATGCGCCCTCCCCTATTCCCGGGCAAGCCGTTCCTTCAGTATCTCAACCGCCTTGGCGAGCTGCTGCTCCCTGGCCGCGGCCCGCTTCTCCCGGAGCCACTGAAGGGCCTCGGGGCGCTTCAGGTCCTGCGGCGGCTCGGGCAGCTCACCCACCACCACGTCGGGCTGGACGCCGTTCCCCTCGATCACCAGGCCCCCCTCCAACCTGTAGTGGGCCACGGTGAGCATGACGCCCGATTCGTCCGGCATCTCCAGCACGCTGGTGACGGCCCCCTTGCCGACCGTGCGCGTGCCGACGACGGTGGCCCGGCCGTGGGCCTGGAGCGTGCCGGCCAGTATCTCGGCGGCGCTGGCCGTCCAGCGGTCAACCAGGACCGCGACGGGCACCCGGCGCTCGACGGCCACCCCCGGTTTGGCCTCCACAGGTGGCTCGTCCTGGACGGTGCGCCCGTCGAGCGCCAGGATCAGGCCTTCCTCCAGGAACATGTCGCACACGAGCACGGCCTGCTTGACCAGGCCGCCGCTGTTGCCTCGCAGGTCAATGATCAGGGCCGCCGCGCCCTGATCCAACATCTCGTCGAGCGCCTTGCGCAGGTCCCCGGCGGTGTGGCGGTCGAACGTCCTGACGCGCAGCAGGGCGATCTGGTCCTCCAGTATCTCCCAGCGGATGTTCGGCGCCCGCACCTTGTCGCGCTCAAGCGTGAAGGTCAGGCTCTCCTCGGTGTCGGGCCGGCTCACGGTGACCACCACCTGCGTGCCCGGCTCGCCGCGCAGTATGGAGACCACCTCCTCCAGGGGCAGGCCCGCCACTTCCGCGCCGTCCACGCGGGTGATGACGTCGCCCGGCTCCAACCCGGCCCGCTCGGCCGGCCCGTCAGGCAGCACGTCCTCGATAAGCACCCGGTCCGTGCGGGGACTGATAAGCACGCCGATGCCGCCGAACTCGCCCCTGGTCTCTTCGCCCACCCGCTGCATCTGCGCAGGGCTCAGGTAGGTGCTGTACTTGTCGCCCAGGCTGCGGACCATGGACGCCATGGCGGCCCGGTAGAGCGCCTCCCGGTCCACCTCTGCCACGTACGTGCCCTCGATCTCGCGCAGCGCCCGGGCGAACGAGGCCACCTGGAGCCTCTCCTCGGTGGTGGGCCGCTGGAAGAAGAACCACACGACCAGCCAGATGAACAGCAGCCCCAGCAGCGTCCACGTGAGCACGGGGAGCTTGGTGTGGCGCCGGCCGAGCCCGTGCGCCCTTGCCTCCAGGTCGTTCGCCATGGGACTCAGCCTTCGGGGGTCTCCGGTTTGTAGCGGCGGTAGCTCCTGGTGCAGAAGAGCACGCGGCTGAGCCGGGCGCCGTCTTCGCGGTTCCTCACGGTCAATCGCCACGGGCCCTCCGCCAGGTCCACCCCCGCGTCGCCCGCCACGGGCAGCCAATGCCACCGCTGGTGCGTGCTGCCCTGCACGACGAACTCATGGGCCGGGCCGCCCTCGCGCGTGCACGTGATGATGATCGAATCGCCGCAGGAGTCCTGCCACCAGACGCGTATCCACGGGTAGTAAGTGCGCCCGGCAGGGATGGTCAGTTCGAAGAGCGCGCTGTGGTCCTGCGCAGGGGCCGCCGCGCCCTGCTCGTCGGCATCCTTCTCGGTCAGGCCGTCGTCCTCGCACCACACGTAGCGCACCGTCGCCCGCTCGCCGGACTCGGTCGTGACCTCCTCGTTGTCCTGCCCCTCTTCCAGCGTCATGGCGCCGGTCAGCTCGGCCACGTCCTCGGCGCGCACCATCACGTCGCGGGCGCTGGCGAAGCCCGCCCAGTCGCCCGCCCCCGAGGTGGCCTCCGCGCCGGCGGCCGGCCCGGCGGCAGCCTG
>LJUE01000105.1 GCA_001303885.1 Planctomycetes bacterium SM23_32
TCGGAGAGCCGGTCCAACCGGCGCGCGTCGGCCACCGTTCCTGCCAGGAAACTGGCGCCGTCGAAGCCCGCCGCCTTCACCCGTCGGCAGCACCTGGCCGGGTCGGCCGCCTGCATGAACCACGTCGGGTAGAAGATGGGCACGCGCCTGTCACCGGCCGTCATGTCTGCCTCCCCGCCCGGACCGCGCTCCGCGTGGCGACGCCCCATTCTCGCACCGCACGGGACCCCACGGCAAGCCCAGCGAGGCCGCCGCTCAGAAGGGGATCCGGTCGCCGTGGGCGGCGGCCCAGTCCCGGCCGACGGCGTGGAGGCGTGCCACGGTCTCGGCATGGGCCGGGTCGCCCGCGAGGTTGCGCATCTCCAGGGGGTCGGCTTCCAGGTCGTAAAGCTCGGGGGCGTCGTCCGGGTCGTGGACGTACTTCCAGCGCCGCGTCACGACGGCCCGCCGCATCAGGCCCGGCGTGGGATTGCCGGAGTACTGCGAGTAGACGGCCCGCGCCGGCGGCTCCGCGCCGTCCCGAACGGACGAGGCCAGCGAGACGCCGTCCATAGCCTTGGGCGCATCGAGCCCCAGCAGCTCCAGCAGGGTCGGCATCATGTCCAGGTGCGAGACGGGCGCCCCGAACGCTTGCGGACCCGCGCCCGGCACATGGAGCAGCAGGGGCACGCGGATGGCCGGCTCGTACATCTCCATCTTCTGGTACATCGCGTGCTGGCCCAGGTGCTCGCCGTGGTCCACGGTGAAGACCACCAGCGTGTCCTCCACAAACCCTTGCTCTTCAAGCGCTTGCAGCACCTGCCCGATGCCGTCGTCGGCCAGCCGGACCAGCCCCAGGTGAGCGGCCCAGACGCGGCGCCATTCGCCCATCGTCACGCCCTCGGCGAGTTGCGCGGCGATGCCCCGACGCCGGCCCGGCGGCTCGCCCTCGGCCGGTGCGCCGACGTTGGCGGGCAGTTCGAGCGCGCCCGGGTCGAACATCGAGGCATAGGGCTCCGGCAGGATGAGGGGCGGGTGCGGCGCCCACAGGAACAGGAAGAGGGCGAACGGCCTCGCGCGCGGCGCCCGGAGGAACTCGACCGCGCGCCGACACCAGTAAGCGTCCTTGAAGTGCTCGGCCGCATGGGGCCAGACGGCCGTGCGCGTGTTGGAGTATTCGACCCGCGTCAGTTCGCCCTCCTGCATCTCGAGGATGCCGCGCCGGAAGGCCCCCGCGGCCTCGGCCGGCATCGGCTCCAGGCCGCGCTCGGCGAGGTACCGCCGGTGGTCCGATTCGTCCACCCAGAGGCAGAACGGCACACGCTCGCGCAGGCCGGGCCTGACGCGGATGTGGTGGACGCCGACGTGGGCGACATCGTAGCCGGCCTCGTGGAGGCACTGCTGAAGGGGCTTGTGGTCGCCGGCCGTCTCGCCCGTCCAGTCGTTGTAGACCACGCCGTTGGCGGTGGGGTACTTGCCGGTGAAGAGCGCCGTGCGCGCGGGCACGCAGAGGGGGCAGGTGCTGTAGGCGCGGCTGAAGACGGCAGCCCGCGCGGCGAGGTGCTTCAGCGCGGGCGTCGCCTGGACTCCGGCCTGGACCATGCCCAGGCTGTCGGCCCGCTGATGGTCCGCCATGACGAATAGCAGATTGTGCGGCCGGTCAGGCAATCGGTGCTCCGCTGCAAGTCGAGCCGGCTGCGGCCGGCGTGGCGCATCCCGCGCGGCTCAGTCCGTCCACGCTTGGGGATGGTCGGCGCTGACTATGTCCAGCTCGGCGGCCCCGGCGTTGGACTCGACCTGCTCGACGCTCTTGCAGCCGGGGATGACGCACGTGACGGCCGGATGCTTCAGGCACCAGGCCAGCGCCCAAGGCGCCATCTCCACCCCTTGGGGGACCTCTTCCGCCTTGATGCGCTGCGCCTCGCGGATCTGGGCGTCTATGTCTTCGCGCTCACGGCCGGAGCGCACGTCGTTGTCGGGGAAGGTGTCGCCCGGCTCGTACTTGCCGCTCAGGAACCCGCTGGCCAGCGGCACCCGCGCCAGCACGCCCAGGTCCTGCTGCTCGCAGAGCGGCAGGACCTCCGTCTCCGGCGTGCGGTCGAGCCGGTTGTAGACGACCTGGATGGCTGAGAAGCCTTTGTCGGCGGCCTGGCCGGTCTGGTAGGTGTTGCCGTTCCAGCCGATGGAGTCGCCCAGGCGGCGCACCTTGCCGGCCTCGACCTGCTCGGCCAGCATCTCCCAGAGGCCCGGCGTGTCGAAGTCCTCGTCCGAGCCGGAGTGGAACTGGTAGAGGTCCACGTAGTCGGTGCCGAGCGCCTCGAGCGACTCCTCGAGCGTGCGGCGCACGCCGGCGGGCGTCCAGCCGTGCAGGTGGCCGAACTTGGTGGCGATGATCCAGTCCTCGCGGCTGTCCCCTTCGAGGACCCCGCCGATGAGGCGTTCGGAGAGGTGGTCGCGCCCGTAGCAGGCGCTGGTGTCTATCAGGTTGATGCCCAGCTCCTTGGCGCGGCGGAGCATGGCGTCCACCTCGTCCTGGGTGAAGTCTTTGCCCCAGTCGCCGCCGAACTGCCAGGCGCCGACGCCAACCACCGAGACCCTCATCTCCGTGCTGCCCAGCCTGCGATACTTCATCCGTTGCCCCATTCTGGACGGGTAAGGTCCACTGCTTCCCTTCGGAGGCCCCAAACCTGCCGCGCGGCTCCTCCGCCGCGCGCTCACACCATTCTAAGGGCGCAGTGCCGTCATTCCAACCGCGGCAGCGATTCGAACTCCGCCACGGCGACCTGGTAGACGTTGCCGTAGCCGGTCACGTCGCTGGTGTAGATCACGTAGCTGCCGTCGGGGCTGAAGCGGGGGTGGACGTGGACCTCCTGGACGTGGAAGCTGCTGCGGTGCTCGCAGAGCGCGCGGGGGCCGTCGAAGTCCTCCCCGTTCCACCGCCAGAGCCGCACCGCCCGGCTGCCGGCGTAGCCGTCGCCGACGATCAGCGAGAAGTCGTTGGAGTGGATGTGGCCGGTCTGGTGGGGGAAGTCCACCTCGGTGCGGTCGGCGTTGTCGTAGCGGACACGGCCAAAGAAGCGCCGCCCCGCCTGCGCCCCGTCCGGCCGGTGGCCGTGGTAGCCGACGTAGAGGCCGTCGGCGTGCCAGTACTCGTGCCCCACGGACTCGGCGCCCTCGCGGGGCCGGATGCGCCACGCCCGGCCGGTGGTGACGTCGAGTCCCCAGATGCGGTTGTCCACGATGTCCCACGGCCCCTCGTGGCAGAAGGTGAGCAGGTGCGGCTGCGTGGGCGAGGTGTTGACGTGGCCGATCCAGTTCTCCTCCTCCCAGACGGTGTCGGCGCCGCTCCCGTCGGTGCCGATCTTCATGATGCGGCAGAGGGGGTGGGCCTCATGGGTCTCCCGGAAGCCGGCGTAGATGTAGCGGAGCGGGACGTGGATGCGGTCCGAGAGGTCCTCGACCACGCCGGCGCAGACGAAGGCGCCGTCCGCCGTGCAGTTCAGCATGGTGGAGCGGAAGCCGTCCGGCAGCGTCCAGAGCGCCCGCAGCTCCAGCGAGTGCAGGCCGAGGGCCACCACGGCGCGGTCGTACCAGAAGTAGGCTTCCGGGCGGGTCGGGTTGACGCAGGCCTGCAGGAAGCCGGCGTCGCGCTCCAGGTCGGTGAGCTGGGTGATCTCGCCGCCCTCCAGTTCTATGCTGAACAGGTTGGAGCGGTTCTGGCGGTCGGAGCCGAACAGCAGCCGCCGCCCTCCGTCCCACCAGCCGGGATTGGTGAAGTAGAGGTGGTGGCTGTGCCCCTTGTAGTTGGTGAGCCGGCGCACGGTGACGCCGCTTGAGGGGTCTTCGTAGTCCTCCCATTCGGGCGGCCACTTCCGGCCGGCCGTCATCTGTCCTCTCCTTCCTGTGCGCGACGGCGACTGAGGGCTGCGGCAATCCTGGAGGCGTACTTCAGCAGGGCGGCGCCGCGGCTGCCCACGCTGCGATCACGAGGCGCCGAGTCCACGTAGGCGACCGCCCAGTCTGTCAGTATCTCGACGACGGGCCGGGGGCCGCGCACTTCCCATCCCTTCAGGGCTGCCCGCACGGCCGGCGTCAGCATGGCCTCGACGGCCTCACGCGGCTCTCCGGTCAACCAGAAGTCCCCGGCGAACTCGTCATCTCCCTCCGGCTTCACCCGGTAGAGCCCCCTGACGCCGACGGGGCCGCCGAACCAGTCCTCCCGGTAGATGCAGGCCGGGGCCGTGGCGGCGCCGTCGGGCAGCCGGGCCATGGCCACCAGGTAGAGGGCGATCGTGCCGACGTCGGCGCCGTTCCGCCCCCGCCCCGCGTGCGTTAACTTGAACCCGTAGTCGAACAGCACGAGGCGGGGCGGGCTGCGATCCTCGCCCAAGAGGTTGGCCACGGCCCGTCCCTCGCCCCGCTCGAACAGCGCGCAGGCGGGCAGGAAGCTCAGATCCCTCCCCTCGAATGTGCCGTAGTAGCGCAGGCCGAGCTGTTCGGCGAGCTGCATCATGCGCCGGCGCCGCTCGCGGGCCGCGCGGGGGTCGCTGAAGACCAGGAAGACCATGGCGAGGCAGATGGCGAGCGAAATGGGGACGCCGACCAGGATCCACCAGAGACTGCCTTCCATGCACGCGCCTCCTGTCGCCGTCGGCCCGCGGGCCCGCGCCTTCCGGCCGCCATCATAGCGGTGCCGTCCTGGGCCGGCAACCGCTGCGCAGGCCCCGGCCCCCGGCGCCGTTTTGACGCCGCCCCGACAGCGGCTACAATGGCGCGGCGCCGGCAAGCGAAGGGAATCTGCGCCTTACATGAGCGGGTCCGAGCCGACAACGCTGGTCGTGGTTCGCCACGGGGAGACCGTCTGGAACAGCGACGGCCGGCAGCAGGGCCAGCTCGACGGCGAGCTGAGCCCGCTCGGCGTGCGGCAGGCCGAGGCCGTGGCCGGGGCGCTGGCGGGCGGGCAGTTCGACGCCCTCTATAGCAGCGACCTGGGGCGAGCCGTGCAGACGGCGGAGGTCATCGCGCGGCGTCTGGGCCTGGCGGTGCAGACCGACGCCCGGCTGCGCGAACGCCACCTGGGCATGCTGCAAGGGATGACGATGGCCGACTTCGAGCGTGAGCATCCGGGCCATTACGCGCGCTTCCGCTCCGCGGACCCGGATTACGCGATACCCGGCGGCGAGAGCGTGCGGCAGCGGCATGGGCGGCACGTGGCTGCCGCCGCCGAGATCGCCCGGCGTCACCCGGGTGGGCGGGTCGTGGTGGTGGCGCACGGCGGCGTGCTGAACAGCCTCATCCGCCATGCGCTGGGGCTTCCGATGGCCGGGCCGCGCCGCTACTCGCTCTACAACGGCAGCATCAACGTCTTCTGCGTGGCCGACGGCGAGTGGCGGCTGGCCCGGTGGGGCGACACGCACCATCTGGAGGGGCTCGGCACGCTGGACGACTGGTAAGGGGTAGGCCAGGCGGAATCCTGGCGGGAAGGGTCTATGGCGCCCAGGCGCATACTGCTGAGCGTCGGCGATGAGTCCGGCGATCTGCACGCGGCGAACCTGATGCGGGCCATCCGCGCGCAGGCACCGGAGGCGGAGTTTGCCGGGTTCGGCATGGCGCGCATGGCCGAGGCGGGGCTGGAACCCCTGGCCGAAGAGGGCGCGGCCGACGGCGACATGTGGCTGCGCAACGTGCTCCGGCTCGGACGCTACCGCCGCCGGCTCGCCGCCTGCTGCCGTTACCTCGACCGCCGCAAGCCCGATCTCGTGGTGCCGGTGGACTTCGGGGGGTTCAACCTGTGCCTGTGCCGGGCGGCCGCCGAGCGGGGCATTGCGGTCTTCTACTACATCCCGCCCCAGGCATGGGCCCATGGGGAGTATCGCCTGAAGAAGCTCCGCAAATGGATCAGCCGCGCCGGGCTGATATACCCCTTCGAGGAGCCGCTCTACCGCCGCCGCGGCGTGCCGGCCGAGTACGTTGGCCACCCCCTTTTTGACGAGCTGGACCGCCGTCCGCCGTCCCAGCAGGTCGTAGAGGGGCTGCGAGACGGGTTCGGCGACATGCTGGTGGGGGTCTTCCCCGGCAGCCGGCGGCAGGAGGTGCGAGCCCACGTGCCTGTGATGGCCGAGGCCGCCCGCCGGATCCGGCGCAACGTTCCGCAGGCGGCCTTTGCAGCGGTCTGCACGCCGGGATTGGGGGAGACGGTCCGGGAGCTGGTCTCGCGCGCGGGGGGCGGCGTCGAGGTGCTGGACGGGGTCCGTCCGGTGGAGCTGGCACGGGCGAGCCGCCTCTGCCTGACCAAGTCCGGCACCATCACGCTGGAGATCGCCAGCCAGCTCACGCCGATGGTCGTCTACTACCGCGCCGGCGGCCTGGTCGCCTTCCTGGCCTACGGCCTCAGCTCCAGCCCTCATGTGGGCCTGATCAACGTGCTGGCGGGGCGGGTGGTTTGTCCGGAGCTGGCCACGGTGGCGGCACGGCCTGGCTGGATTGCCGAGCAGGCGTGCCGGCTGCTGACCGAGGAGGGGGCCTGGCAGGCGTGCTGCCGTGGCATGCGGCAGGCGACCGACGGCTTTGCCGTGCCGGGCGCCTCCGAGCGAGCCGCGCGCTGCGCCCTGTCGCTCCTCTGAGCGGTCGGGGCCGAGCGGGCGGCAACGGCGGTTGACGGCGGCGGGTCGTAGCGTTAGAATATTCAAGGATATGGATACTTGGATGATCTGACGGTCGCTTCGGCCTGGGGGCGGGGGCAACGGGGGTGCAAGGACCTTGGATGCCGCGTCGCTTCCCCCGAGCAGGGAGGTAAGCACGGTGGAAACGGATCGCTACGGCACCGTCTTCAAGGCGCTCTCGGAGCCGGTGCGCCTGCGCCTGCTGAGCATGCTGCCGAAGCGCCATCAGAAGCGGACGTTCTGCGTCTGCGAGCTGGCCGAGCGGCTGGCAATCTCCCAGCCCTGCCTTTCGCATCATCTGACCGTGCTGAAAACGGCTGGTCTGGTCGGGTTCGAGAAGGACGGATGCAGCGCCTTCTACTATGTGGAGCACGATCGCCTGGTCGAGTGCCTGGACGGCTTCCGCAAGACGATGGAAGAGCGATGAAAGCGGCCCTGATCTACGACCAGCTGGACCCGTCGCCCGTGCGGGCCTGGGTGGAAGCCGAATACGAGACGCCCGAGACGATAGACGCTCTGCTGGCGGCGATGGCTCAGCAGTGCGGACGCGCCGTGCCCATCCCGTTCGGGCCGTCGCTGGTAGAGGACCTGGAGCGGGAGGCGCCGGACGTGGCGTTCAACATCGCGGAGGGCTGGGAAGGCCCCTCGCGCGAGTCCATCGTGCCGGCCGTGCTCGACCACCTGGGCATCCCCTACACGGGCTCGGACGCCGTGGCGCTGGGCATATCCCTGAACAAGGCGTTGACGAAGCGCCT
>LJUE01000106.1 GCA_001303885.1 Planctomycetes bacterium SM23_32
CGAGGACGACCCGGCGGCCTATCCGTGGGATACCCACCAGGACTACACGGCCGCCCAGATCACGTCCGAGATGTCAACCATCGCCTTCACCGTGAGCCACTCGGCCTATCTGAAGCGGGTCTGGTGGCGCTACAAGGAGCCGCTGGAAGACGGGCAGAAAGTCATCGTGCTGGTGCGCGTGGACGGCCTGGGCAACTGGGACGAGAACCCCGAGCAGGACGGGGACGGCGACCCGCAGACCTCCGACGACTGGCTGTGGGGCTACATTGACGACGGCTCGGCCGACCCCGACGGCGGGCAGCTTGCGCTCTACAAGTCCGGCGTCAAGCCGCGCGTGAACTCCAAGGTGGAAGTGCGCTTCCTGTTCGACCTGGGCCAGACGCACCCCTACAACACGGGCGTCTCCGACGGGTCGGGCCCGCCGCTGGCGTCCGGCCTGCAGAAGCTCCCCGACCCCGGCGCCGGCTGGACCAACATGGTGGAGGTGGACGAGGTCGGCGTGGAGATGCTGGCCGAGCCGCAGACCTTCTGAGGCCGTTGGGCTATGAGCGAGAGCGGCAAGAGGCGCAGGCAGGGCGGCTTCACGCTGGTGGAGCTGCTGGTGGCCATGACCCTGGTCATCATCTTCGGCTCCATGGCGGTGGCGGTGCTGCGCTACGGGGTGGGGCTCTGGCGGGCGGGGCACCGGCGCAGCCACGCCTACGACGTGGCGGCCACGGTCTTCCACCAGCTCGAAAGCGACCTGAACGCCGCCAGGGGCCAGTTCTGGGGCGCCGACGTGGACGCTTACGACACGCGCGTCAAGTTCTACGTGGACCTGGAGAGCCGCACCGAGGCCGGTTTCGTCCCGGACGCCGGCCGACAGCGCCTGCGGTTCGTGCGCGGCATCGCCGACGAGGCCGTGAACCCCCGCGTCCGCCAGGCCGGCGACGGCGTGGACAACGACGGCGACGGGGCCACCGACGAGGAGTTCTACAACGGGCTCGACGACGACGGAGACAGCCGCATTGACGAGGACCTGATGCCCCTGGAGGGCATGTGCGAGGTGGCCTACCTGATGGGGCTCGGCGCAGCCGACTACAACACGCTCTACCGCGCCGTGCTGGCGCCCATCGGCGGCGTGGCACCGGGCGGCACCCCGGCCGACTTCGCCGGCTACTCCCTGCTGCGCGACGACCCTTCGGATGCAGACAACGACGTGTTCGCCAGCGCCCTCCGCATAGCGGCCAAGGCTCGGCCGCTGGCCCACGACATCCTGCACTTCGAGGTGCGCTGCTGGAGCCAGTACACCACCACCTGGGTGCCTGAGCCGTTCGTCGTCTGGTCGAACCCCGACGTGCCGGAGATCTGCGGGCCTGCCTTCACGTGGGACAGCGACCGGCTGAGGCCCACCTGGACGCCGCCGCCCCCGTGGCGCGCCAATCCGCCCTTCTATATGGACTGGGACCAGCCGGGCTTCCAGGACACCGACGACGATGAGGACGGCTCGCCGAACAGCGCGGACGAGGACTACGTGCTGGACAACGTGTTCCCGCGCGCCGTGATGGTCGTCCTCGTGGTGGATCCCTACGAGGACTACCCCGTGCAGAACCCGCTGCGCCTGGCGAGCGACGTCGCGGACAGTGACACGACGATAACGGTCACCGGCCAGATGCCCGCCTACAACCAGGCGTGGCCCTACTTCCGCATCGGCGAGGAGTGGATCCTGTTCGAGGACTTCGACGCCGAGACGCAGACCTTCGCCGTAACGTCCGGCGGGCGGGCCATGCGAGGCACCACGGCGGCGGGCCATTCGGCAGGCGAGCTGGTGCACTTCGGCTACACGTTCAGCTGCGTCTTCCATAACCCCGCGGGCAGGGACTACTGATGGGCCGCATCCTTGCGACACTCAGGGCCAGGCTGGCCGGGCGGGCGGGCATGACGGTGCTCGAGGTGCTGCTGAGCATGGCGATCTTCATGGTCGGCTCGGTCAGCATACTCGGGCTCTTCGTGGCGGCCAGCGTGCTGCACACCCAGGCGATCAACCGCCGCACGGCTTCGTTCATCGCCGACGGGCTGCTGGCCGAGGTCAAGAGCACGCGCTTCCGGGACGTGTTCGCGCGGACTTCCCTGGCGGCGAGCGTGCCGGCCGCGGCCACCGACATCCCGGTGGACGCCATCTCGGCCGACAGGGCGCCCACCGAGGACCTGACGACGCTCGACTACGAGACGGCGCACTTCGACCTCTACCCGCGCCCCTACTTCAGCACGCGCACCTCCGGCCCGACCCTGATCGGCAACGAGTGGGTGTGGTACAACGACCTGCTGGCCGACTTCACGGCCGGCGCCGACCTGTTCCAGGGCTGCGAGCGCGGCCAATGGGGGACGACGCCGGCTCCGCACGCCGCCAACCAGTACGTGCTCCAGCCCCGCACCTGGCACTTCGTGCTGGACGATGCGATCGCCGTGCCAGAGCCCCTTCCCCCGTCGCTCACCGTGCTGGTCAGGGGCGACCCGACCTCGCAGCCGCCCGACCGCTTCGACCCGGCCTTCGACGGCGTCCCCTCCCAGGGCTACATCGTCGTGGACGAAGAGTGGATGAGATACGGCGCCATTGACTTCGTGGGCGGCCAGGGGCAGTTCGACATCAGCGACGCCAACAAGGACGGCGATGCCGATCGCGGCTGGGGCGACACCCAGGTGGTGGCCCACGCGGAGGGCACGCCCGTGACGGTAGCCACCGAGCACCCCTACTACCCCGGCTTCTACTACACGGTGCAGTTCTACCCCACCAACGCCTCCGGCCAGCAGTCCCACGTCGTCATCTCGGTGGGCTACCGCGCGGGGGACCTGTTCCGGGCGCGGTCCTTCCGCAGCGTCTTTGCGCCGAGCGCCTTCTGAGCGGCGCCGGCTGCCGGGCTGCGAGCCCAAAGTGCCGATTGGACAGGGCGTCGGCCAGTTCGTAGAATGATCTCAGAGGACCTTCGGGGGCCTGACGGATGCCTGAGGCCCCTGCGGGCCCGCACGCGCCGGACAGTGCCGTCACCGGGGGAGAAGGCCGGCAGCCTGTCGCCACGCATGGACCAGAGAACCGACACCAAGGCCCTCTTCAGCGATGTCCCTTCGGTGGTGGAGGACTTCCGCCGGGGGAAGTTCGTGATCGCGGTGGACGACGAGGACCGCGAGAACGAGGGCGACATGCTGATGGCCGCCGAGCACGTGACCACCGAGGCGGTCGCCTTCCTGCTGAACCACGCCGGCGGCTTCGTGTGCGTGCCCGTCGGGGCCGAGCTGGCCGAACGGCTCGACCTGCCGCTGATGGTAAAGGACAACCGCAGCGCCTTCGGCACGCCGTTCACCGTGACGGTGGACGCCAGGGACGGCGTCACCACCGGCGTGAGCGCCCGGGACAGAGCGCGCACCATAGAGGCCATAGTGGCCGACGACGCGGAGCCCGACAACCTGGTGAGGCCCGGCCACGTCCTGCCCCTGCTGGCCCGCGCGGGCGGCACGCTGGTGAGGGCCGGCCACACCGAGGCGGCCGTGGACCTGGCGCGGCTGGCGGGGCTCAAGCCGGCCGCCCTGCTGTGCGAGGTGATGAACGAAGATGGCACGATGGCCAAGCTGCCGGACCTGGCCCGGCTGGCGCAGCGGTTCGGCCTGAAGATCTGCTCCATCGCGGACCTGATCCGCTACCGCCACCAGTCCGAATACCTGGTGGAGAAGCGCGTGCAGGTGGACCTGCCGACGCGCTACGGGGCGTTCAGGCTCCACTTCTACCGCTCCATGGTGGACGACAAGGAACACGTGGCCGTCTGCTGCGGCGAGCTGGGCACGCCCGACGACACCCCCGCCGACCCCATCGCCGAGCCCGTGCTGGTGCGGGTGCACGACGAGTGCTTCACCGGCGACGTGCTGCACTCGCATCGCTGCGACTGCGGCGAGCAGCTGGAAGCCGCCCTCCAGATGATCCAGCAGGCAGGGCGGGGCCTGGTGCTCTACATGCGGCAGGAGGGGCGGGGCATCGGCCTGGAGAACAAGCTCCACGCCTATGCCCTCCAGGAGGACGGCCTGGACACCGTGGAGGCCAACGAGCAGCTCGGCCTGCCGGTTGACAAGCGGGAGTACGGCGTAGGCGCGCAGATACTCAGGCACCTGGGCGTGCGCAAGATGCGGCTGATGTCCAACAACCCGCGCAAGTTCCACGCCTTGAGCGGCTACGGGCTGGAGATCGTCGAGAGGGTGCCCCTCGAGGTGTCGCCCCGCCGGGAGAACCTCCGCTACCTGCTCACCAAGAAGCAGAAGCTCGGCCACATGCTGAACCTCGAGCCCGACGACGGCGCCGAATCGGGAGGCACGTGCGGGCCGGGGCCTGCACCATCCCAAGAGGAGGGGAAGGGCGGATGACAATCGAGCGGGCCGGGCGGCCCAACTGGCCCCGCCGCGTCAAGGTGGTGGCCATACTCGCGGCGGTCGTGCTGGTGCTGATCGTCCTCTTCCAGAACCTGGACAAGACGCGGCTGGTGCTGCTGTTCTGGGAGGCGCAGGTGCCGCTGGTGGCGCTGATGCTGATCGCGCTGGGCGCGGGGGCGGTGGCGGGGGCGCTGCTGGGCCTGAAGCTGCGGCGCAGGTAGCGGCCAGAGCCCCCTACTCCTTGCCGGTCGCGGCCGGGCGGGCCATCTTGTCCCGGGCCGCTGCGATGATCTCGTCAGGCGTGTTGCCCTCGGCGGGGAAGACGGCCACCCCGGTGCGGCAGCCCAGGAAGTCTATCTGGCCCCGTTTGCCCAGCTCCAGCTGATAGCCCTTGATGGCCCCGACGATGCCCCGCACGATGCCCTCGGCCTCCCGGAGGCCGGCCTCTGGCATGATGACGGCGAACTCGTCGCCGCCCACGCGCCCCACCACGTCGCCAGTGCGCACACGGTCGGCGATCAACTGGGCCACGGCCTTCAGCACGATGTCGCCGATGGCGTGCCCGAAGTCCTGATTGACCCGGTCCAGGTCAACCATGTCCACGTAGACGACGGCGGCGGGCACGCCCAGTTCCACGGCGCGGCGGTGCTCCTGCTCCAGGCAGGAGCGCAGATAGCTGAGGCTGAAGACGCCGGTGCGGGTGTCGGTGATGGACTCGGCGAGCGCCTGCGCCCGCTCTCGGGCGATGCTCGCCAGCACGTAGAAGGCGTAGGCCGTCATCGTGAGCGACCACAGGAGCACCACGGGCAGAAAAGACCGGATGGTGTTCAGGATGCCTCCGCCGGTCCTGGCCAGGTAGACGATGTGCACGATGATCAGGCCGCTCAGCAGCAGCGAGCCGAGGAAGAGCTTGCGGGCCTTCTTCTCGGCCGCCTGGGTCACCTTGTCCTGTTGCGCCTTGACCTGTGTCTGCATCTGATCCTCCGCCGTCGAGCCCCACGAGCACGCTCCGAGCGGCCCCTGCGCCGCCGGCTGAATCGCGGCCGCCCGGCTGACTACTCCACCAGCCACACCGTCTCGGTCAGCCCTTCTTCCTCGTCCACGACGGGCACGCCCCGGCACGTGAGGGTGCGCGTCCAGCCGTCCGCCGTCGCGGCCGTGCAGGCGAACTGAGCGGGCCGGCCCTCCTTGAGCACTCCCTCGACCGACTCCCGCACGGCCGGCGAGCCGAACATGGGCAGGTCCAGAATGCCCACGCGGTCAACCAGTTCTTCGAGCGCCTCGTAGCCTCTCAGGTGCTCCATCATGCGGGCGTTCGCGTACTTCACATTCCCCTCTCCGTCCGTCACCATCATGGCGAGGGGCGCGTTCTCGAAGACGGCCTGCACGCGCTTGGCGTGCCAGAGCTGGCGCTTGAGCCTCCGCAGCTCCTCCTCCACCGCTATCGAGCCGTAGGCATAAGCCAGGTGGTCGGCCACCTCCTGGAGCAGGCCGATCTCCTCGATGTCGAAGGCGTCCGGCATGTCCGAGTACACGTTCAGGGCGCCCAGCACGCGGCCCCTGAAGCGCAGGGGCAGCGCGGCCGAGGACCGGTAGCCGCGCTCGAGCGCCTGGACGCGCCAGGGATCGTAGGCGGGGTCGGTCTCGATGTCGCGCATGATGCACGGCTCTCCGGCGCGTATGGCGCGGCCGGTAGGCCCCTGGCCGGTCGGCGAGTCGTCCCACGTCACGCGGACCTGGTCGAGGTATCCCTCCTCGAACCCCGCCTGCGTGACCGGCACGACGCGCTTGCTGCCCTCCTCGAGCAGCCCGATCCACGCCATGCGGTAACCGCGCGTCGTGGTCAGCGACCAGCAGGCCTTCTCCAGCAGTTGCTGGCCGTCGCGTTCTGCGACGATCAGGCTGTTGATGGCCCGGATGGCGCGCAGCAGGCGGCTGAGGTGTTGCAGGTACTCGCCCCGGCGGGCGGTCGAGATCTCGGGCAGTTGCCCCGCCGCCTCGGCAGCCCCCTGGCGCCTCAGCAGCATCAGCACGCAGAGCATCAGCAGCACGCCGAAGGTGAGGATGGCCACGGCCCAGATCAGGGAGAGGGGTATCTCCCCGACGGCGGGAAGCGCACCGGGCACGGAAGCGAATCCGGCCCTGCCCGGCGCATTCAGGATGTGCGAGAACGGCGCCAGCATGGTGGCCCGCCGCTGAACGGCAGCAGTGTGGCTTGCAGCAGAATATACAGGAGCCCAGCCTGCCGTGTCAAAGCCTGTCCCGTGCTCCAACGCCACCGGCGGCGGCGCGCGTTGCCCCGCCGGGCCGCGTCTGCTATGCTGGCACGGCCGGCCGAATGGCGGCGCGGCACGCTGAGTCCGGCCCCCCCCTGTGAGGAGCGCCCGACCATGGCCCTGCTGGAGGTGCGGGACCTCTCCGTCGCCCTGGACGGCCGGCGGATACTCAACAATGTCTGCCTCAGCGTCGAGCAGGGCGCCGTTCACGCGTTGGTGGGACCCAATGGGGCGGGCAAGTCCACGCTCGCCTACACGCTGATGGGGTTGCCCGCGTACGTGCCCCAGACGGGCGAGATCGTGTTCGGCGGGGAGCGGATAGACGGCCTCTCCGTTGACGAGCGGGCACGGCGGGGGCTGAGCCTGGCCTGGCAAGAGCCCGCGCGGTTCGAGGGCCTGACGGTGCGCCGCTTCCTGTCGGCGGGCGCCGCCGGCACCAGGTGGCGCTCGACCCCGCCACGTATCTGGACCGCTTCGTTGACGAGAGCCTGAGCGGCGGCGAGAGAAAGCGCGTCGAGCTGGCCTCCATCCTCGTCATGCGCCCCCGGCTGCTGGTGGCCGACGAGCCCGATTCGGGCATAGACGTCGAGGCGCTCCGCCGCATGTTCGACCTGTTCGACACGCTGCGCGAGCAGAAGGCGACCGTCCTGCTGGTGACCCACAGCAGCGAGGTGCTCAAGCACGCCGACCACGCCACGCTGATCTGCTGCGGGCGCACCATCGAGGCCGGCCCCGCCGAGGAGATACAGCACTACTTCGAGGACCGCTGCATCCCGTGTCCCTTCCACGACGCGCGGGAGGTGACCCAGGCCTGATGGGCACGGACTACGAGCTGATGCTCGACCTTTACGACCGGCTGGGGCAGGACCCGGCCGTCTTCGCCGACTCCGAGGTCGCGCACCTGGTGATCCACCAGAACAAGGTGATCGGCGCGAACCTGGTGGAAGGATTCGGCGTGGAGCCCGAGGAGCTGGACGACGGCGTGCGCGTGAGGGTATGGGTCGAGGACGGCGCCGTCATCGAACGCACCGTCCACATGTGCTTCGGCGTGTTGCCCGAGAAGGGCCTGCAGCGCATACTGCTGGACGTGGACGTGGGCGCGCAGGCCAAGGTGGCGCTGCTGGCGCACTGCGTGTTCCCCAACGCCGTGGACGTGACGCACAGGATGCAGGCGGAGATCCGCGTGGCCGAGGGCGGGGACTACGCTTACTTCGAGCGGCACGTGCATGGGCGCCAGGGCGGCGTGCTGGTGGTGCCCGAAGCGAGGGTCCGCCTGGAGGCCGGCGCACGGTTCGAGACGGAGTTCGAGCTGCTGGCCGGCCGCGTGGGCCGCATCAAGATAGACTACGAGACCTGGTGCGCCGAACGCAGCGCCATGCGCATGATAGCCCGCGTGGCCGGCCGAGGCGACGACCGCATCGAGGTCAGGGAGACGGCCCACCTGACCGGCGAGGGGGCCACCGGCGTGCTGCTGAGCCGCATTGCCGTACAGGACCAGGCCCGAGCGGAGGTCTACAACCGGCTCACGGCCTCTGCCCCGCGCGCCCGCGGACACGTGGACTGCAAGGAGATCGTGCGCGGCAACGCCGTGGCCTGCGCCACCCCCATCGTCTCGGTGGAGCATCCCCTCGCCCACGTGACGCACGAGGCAGCCATCGGCAGCGTGGACTCCAAGCAACTCCAGACGCTGATGGCCAGGGGAGTGACCGAAGAGGAGGCAGTGGAGATCATCATCCAGGGGCTGCTGGCCCCCAAGGACGGCGGGGCCCCGCCCTGAGAGGAGCGACGTTGCCTTACGTGAGAGCGCCGAACCGGCGACCCCTCAGGCACCGCCGCTGCTGATGCGACGCACCTGGAGTGCCCGCGCCGCGCCCAGGCGCCGGTTCACGAGCACGGCCACCAGCACCGCCAGCGCGAACCCGCCGAGCCCGCCGACGATGATCGGTGCGTCGTTGGCGGCGTCCTGCCCACCCACCGCCCATCCCACGGCCGCCCCCACCACAAACATTAGGATGGGCAGGGCGAACACGACCAGAGCGCTCACATACCCGGCGTAGGCGGGCACGGCAACGCAGACCTCGTCGCCCTGCTCCAGCTCGCCCCGAGGCACACGCAAGCGGCGGGGGCCAGCGTCCACCGACGTGCAGCAGGCGCACCGAATGGGCGACTCACAGACCTGGCCGACCTTCAGCTCAACGACGGCCTTGTCCTCGGTCACCTCGACGACGGTGCCCATGTGCTCAACGGTCTTCACGGTGCGCATGGCTTGCCCCCCTCGGCCAGAACAACCCTGAACTCCAGTCTGCGGCGCGCCGGATGGCCGGTCAATCGCGGTGCCGTCGAACGGCGCTCCGCGCAGCCGGCAGGGGACCCGCGCCGGCGACGCGCCTTTCAGCCCTCGTCCCGCTTGCCGGCCTCTCCACCGGCCATCCTCTGCCGCCAGCCCTCCAGCAGGGAGTCGCGCTGCTCCTGGTCCAGCACGACGGTATGGTGCGTGCGCTCCTTGCGCTCGTAGGTGCTGCTTCCCATCTGGATGCCCACCTTGGGGCCAGCGCGCACCAGCAGCAGCCCGGCCAGCGCGGCCGGCACCATGACGGCCACCAGGGCGACGATGAACTGCAGAGCGAGCGGCGTCACGGCCCGCCAGCCGGTCAGGCAGAACCCCAGCATCATGGCCACGCAGAAGGCGAGCGCGGTCACGGCAATGTCCCACGCGAGCCTGCCGGGCGAGACGGTGGCCCGGCAGGAGCGCTGGGCAACGATGAACCCGAGCGCGGTGCCCAGTGCCACCAGCACGGTAAGGAAGTCCAGGTAGCCGTCCCGCCCTTTGATGAACAGGAAGGTCACGGCGGCCACAGCCATCAGGCCGGCCGTCAACCCCGTGGCTGCGTAGGGCTTGACGTCGCCGAGGTCCTGCACGTTCATGCGCCGGGCCGGGTCGCCCAGCATCGCCCCGTAGACGCGCCGGGCGGCAGTGATCCCCGCCAGCAGAGGCGAGCTGCCCAGCGGCAGGCCGGCCAGCCGGTTCAAGCGTTCCGCGGCCGACGGCATGACAGCGAAGCACCGGCCCAGCATCTCAAACATGTCCGGGACGTAGGCCACCGCGCTGTAGTGGTCGGTTATGGCGGCGAAGAGCTCGCGCCGCTTCCTGCCGGTGGGCAATTCGTCCAGCCCCCTGTCGGCCACCTCGTCGCCCAAGCTGTCCCGCAGGAGCCGGTGACACTCCAGGCTCGTCAGGCCGGAGACCACGACCAGGGACTTGACGGCATCCGCGTTGCCCACCACCCTGACCGCGAAGTCGTCGCCGGCGTGGACGCAATAGCGCTCGAACCCGCTGGTCAGCAGCAGCAGCGCGCCCAGCGCCAGGCCCAACAGCCCCGCCAGGATCGAGACACGGAACAGGACGGCCACCACCATGATGAGCGCCAGCAACCCGACCAGCGCCACGGCGCGGCCCAGCCGCAGCCGCCCACGCGGGGTCAGGGACCGGGGCCGCTCCAGCAGCCGGCGCGAGGCGTTCCCCACCAGACCCACCAGGGCCTCCGGGAGCGCCAGGAAGGTGCGGATGTCCGCATCGCCGTTGTAGACGCCGGCCAGGTTGCGGGCGAGATACGCACGCAGCTCCAGGTCGCTGAGCGCCGCCCGCTCCAGCCAGCCGCCGGGGATGTAGATGGCGGCCTTGCGCGAGAAGAAGCCGTAGACCTGGCACTCTTCGTCGTGGCGCGCGCCGACGTGCAGCAGCGGCACGGGCATGTCCAGACGCTCGCAGACCCATCCCATGGCCGCGCTGAGCCTCTCGCTGACCTCGTCCGCCACGTGCTCCTGGTCCACGCTGGCAGATCGGTGCAGCACCAGATAGGACCACAGGAGGCTGCCGCCGACCGCGACCGCAAAGGCCGCCAGCGCCGCCACCGGGCCGGCCCGCGAGAGCACGATGTGGTAGAGGCAGACGGGGAAGAGCACGTAGGCAAGCACGGCCATGGCCCCGACGGCCTTGGCCCGCACATTGTGGGCTGTGACGGGCAGTTCGATGGGCCGCAGGGGCCGGGGCGCCGCCCGCGGCGGGCCGGCCGCCGCTTCCACCTCCGGTGCCTCCTCGCCCTCTGCCGCTTCAGCCAGGGTCTCCTCGACGGGCAGCATCACGGAATCCTTCGCCCGGGGCTCGCCGCCCAACAGGACGTCCAGGTCCCGCATCAGGTCCCGGTAGGTCTGGTAGCGGTTCTGCGGCTCCTTGGCCATGGCCCGCATGATGATGTCGCAGAGCGCCTCGGGCAGGTCGGGCCGGACCTCCTGCGGCGGGATGAGCGGGTCGTTGAGGTGCTTCGTCATGATCTCGAAGGGAGTGGGCGCCTCGAACGGCACCTCGTTGGTGGCCATGTGATAGAGGGTGGCGCCGAGGGAATAGACGTCGGAGCGGAAATCCACCTCGCCCGGGGCGCGCACCTGCTCGGGGCTCATGTAGTACGGGGTGCCGAGCACGTCGCCGTCGGCCGTGGCCGACCCGCGCACGCCCACCTCCTTGGCCAGCCCAAGGTCGGCGATGCGGGCGGTCCCCTCGTTGTCTATCATGATGTTCTCGGGCTTCAGGTCCCGATGGATGATGCCCTTCTTGCTGGCGTGGTTCAGCCCGTCGGCCACCTCCCGGATGATGCGCACGGCGCTCTGCCAGTCGAAGCCCTCCCCCTGCACCATCCTGTCGCGGCAGCTCTCGCCCTGGATGTACTCGAGCACCAGGTAATAGGAGTCCTCCGTCTCGCCGCAGTCGTAGACGCGCACGATGTTGGGGTGGGTCAGTTGGGCGGCGATGCGGGCCTCGCGCATGAAGCGCTCGGAGAAGAGCTCCTCGTCGGCGCCGCCCTCCTTCTTCATGACCTTGATGGCAACGGGGATGTGAAGCCCCTCGTGCCAGGCCAGGTAGACGGTCGAGCGGGCCCCCCGTCCGACCTCCCGCTCGACAACGCACTTGCCGTATCGCTGAGGCTCTTGTCGGGTCGCCACTGTGTCTTGATCCTCAGATGGTACCCTTTTTGCGTCACCCCACCTTGGGACGGCAACTCAGCCACACCCCGCCGCGCAGAGCGGGTTCCATTGTACAGCACGGCCCCCAGCGGAAGAAAGGGGTTTTGTCGGGCTTGCCTGCCCGCGCAGCCCCGAGCCTTGACAATGGCCGGCGCTATCGCGTACAAGCAGTCAGCGTGGCACAACTTGCCGCACTGCTGGGACTTAAGCAGCGCGCGCCCGTGTCGTGCCGCACCGTGGGCCCCGTAGGCCGGCCCCCAGAGCCAGGAAGGCAGGGACGATGGCGAAGGCGACTTACCTCCTGAGGAAGGCCGGGGAACTGGTCAAGGAGAAGAGCTACACCGACGCCGTCGAGGTGTATCTCCAAGCGACAGAGACCGACCCCAGCGACTCGCGCGCCTGGTTCGGGCTGGGCGTGTGCCTCTACAAAGTCAACAACCTCGACGTAGCCCACATCGCGCTCGAACGGGCCCAGAAGATGGGCTATCCGCGCGCCGCCGAGGCGCTGGCGCGCGTGGAGGCCGCGGAGAAGCGCCGCGCCGCCGAAGGCAAGGGCGCCAAGGGCACTACGGCACCCAGTGAGGCGCGGCGCCTGGCGGCGCGCCGGCCTGCCGGCGACGAAGGCCCCCCGCCCCGCCTCCTGGTGAGGGCCGACGCACAGAAACTCGACGCCGGCCGGTTCGTGCGCGTGATGTTGGTGGAGAACCTGGAGTCCGACCGCCGGGCCATCATCCAGGCCGTCGAGGGCACGCTCAAGCATACCGAGGTCTCCGCCGTCGAATACGGCGTCTCCACCTCCCAGACCATGAGCGGCACGGTGCACTACGACGCCGCTGTGCTGGACTGGGACACGGCCCCCGACGCCGCCCGGGGCCTGATCCAGATACTCAAGATCAAGCGCCCCTCCCTGCTCGTCATCTGCCTGACCGAGAGATGGGACCCCGAGAGCGCCGCCGAGATACTGGAGGCCGGCGCCGACTACCACCTGGTCAAGGGGCCGCACTTCGCCCTGGCCCTGCCCCTGATCCTGGTCCAGTGGGCGCGCCGGGACAAGGCAGTGGCCGGCGAACAAGAGGCCAGGGACAAGCAGGGGCTCGGCGAGGGCTGGGCGGAGTCTCTCGACGCCCTGGGCGACGCGCTGATGCTCGTCGCGGCCGACTTTACCGTGCTGCAGGCCAACCAGACGGCAATGAAGCAGCTGCGCCGCGGCGAGGACGAGTTCATCGGCCGCTCCTACAGCCTCATCCTCTACGGCCAGGAGGAGCCGCCCGACTCCTGCCCCCTGCTTCAGGCGCTGGAGCGGGGCGAGGTCGCCGCCGGCACGCTGCACCACGCCGAACTGGACAAGACCCTGCGCATCCAGGCGTGGCCCGTGCTCACCTATGCCGGCAAGGTCGGCAGCGCCGTGGCGCTGCTCCACGAGGAGACCGCCGAGGAGCAGGCCGACGAGAGCCTGAAGACCCGCGAGTGGCTCTATCGCAGCCTGGCCGAGAAGGCCAACGCCGGCGTGGCCATGGTCAACTCCGACGGCAAGCTCGAATACGTCAACCAGGGCCTCTGCGCCATGCTCGACCAGACCGAACAAGAGCTGGTAGGACAGCGCATCGAGGCGCTGGTGCCGCCCCAGGTGCAGGAGAGCCTGCGCGAGTGCCTCGCCGAAGCCGTCCGCAAAGGCGAAGCCGGCGCTCGCATGACGCTGAACGGCAGCGGAGGTTCCGTGTTCCCGGCGGAGGTGCGTATGGCCTCGTTCGCCACCTCAGAGGGCACGTGCCTGGTAGTAACGCTGATCGGCGTGAGCGAGCTCGAGCAGGCCGAGCAGCAGCTCTGGAGCGAGGCCCATCGCTTCGCTACGGTCCTGGACGAAGGGGTAGATAAGCTCGAATGCGGCGTGGTCGTGCTCGACAGCGAGGGATGCATAGGGTGGCTGAACAGCGTCGCCGCGGCCATCCTCCAGTCCACCAAGGAGGAAGCGGTCGGTTACGACTACATGGAGCTGGTCCGCCAGAAGCTGACCAGCCAGGTGCAGGAGGCCGGCGACTTCCTGGCGGCCCTCCACGACGCGCGTGCCAGGCGCGAGCCGCTTGAGGACTACCTGCTGCACCCCGCCAACGCGAACGAGGAGGTGCTGACCTACTGGAGCACGCCCATCGAGGGCGGCGGAGGCTCGGTGGACCGCATCGAGCACATCTACCGCACGGCCGAACCGGCAGCGGTCGAACTGACCATGCCGGCCGGCCAGGAGGGCCTGGCGCGCATCGCGGCGGCCGTGACGGAGATGCTCTTCACCGCCGATGCGGACGGCAAGATCACCTGGGTCAACCGGTCGGCCCCCGACATTGCCGGCCACAGCGCCAAGAAGCTGCACGGCATGGCGCTGGAGGGCCTGGCGGACAAAGACTCGTCCAACCGGGTCCGCCAGCTCGTGCGCAGGGCCCTCGACCGCGGCGGGCAGGCCCAGAAAGGCGAAGTCCTCATGGTCCGCAGCAACGGCCAGCGATATTGGGGCGAGCTGACCCTGGTCTCGGTCAGGGAAGAGGGCGATTCCGAGGCAAAGGTCGTTCAGGGGGCCCTTCGCGACGTCACGGAACACAAGATGAACGAGGCCATCCGCGACATCGTCACCGGCCAGCGCCTCGTCTGAGCGCTTCACTGACGCACTGATACCCCGAGTTCGTCCGCGACCTCGCGCACGTAGGCCGCCGCCCGGTCGTAATCCTCTTCGG
>LJUE01000107.1 GCA_001303885.1 Planctomycetes bacterium SM23_32
CGGCAACTCCAGCCCCCGCCCGCCGCACTCCCGGCGCAGCAGCCTGTCGGGAATCTGGAGCAGCAGACCCGCCCCGTCGCCCGTGGCTTTGTCGCCACCGACAGCCCCGCGGTGTTCGAGGTTCACGAGCACCTGCACCGCGTCCCGCACGACGCTGTGGTAGGGCACCCCGTCCAGCCTGGCCACGAAACCGACGCCGCAGCCATCGTGGTCCTGCCTCGGGTCGTAGAGACCCCGCCCCCGCGGGAAGCCGCCGGCGTTCATGGCCGCGCCGAGGCCGCCACAGCGCTGAACGGAGAACTCCCGCTGGTCGGACTGGTCCTGCATCTTCCACCCCGCTGCGGCGGCCGGGGGCTCGCCGGTGGCGCCGCCGCCCGCGCCCCTACAGGACGGGGAGGTATTTGGCGAGCTCGTAGCCGCTGACGTGCATGCGATACTTGTCCCACTCGATCTTCTTGTTGGCGATGAACTTCTCGAATATGTGGTCGCCGACCGCCTCGCGGACCATCTCGCTCGTTTCGGTCTCGATGATGGCTTCCTGCAGGCTCCCCGGCAGCGAGAGGATGTTGCGCTTACGGCGCTCAGCCTCGGTCATCTCGAAGATGTCCTCCTCGACGGGCTCGGGCAGCTCGTAGCGGTCCTCGATGCCCTTCAGCCCCGCCGCCAACATCACGGCAAACGCCAGATAGGGGTTGCAGGCGGGGTCCGGACAGCGGAACTCAGCGCGCGTGGCCTCGGCCTTGCCCGGCTTGTACATCGGCACGCGCACGAGCGCCGAACGATTGCGCCGCGCCCACGACACGTAGACGGGCGCCTCGTAGCCCGGCACCAGCCGCTTGTAGGAGTTCACCCACTGCGCCACGACCGAGCAGATCTCCCGCGCGTGCGCCAGCAGGCCGGCGATGTAGGCCTTGCCGACAGCCGAGAGGTGGTACTTGTCGTCGGCGTCGAAGAAGGCATTCTTGCCCTCCTTGAACAGCGACTGATGCGTGTGCATGCCGCTGCCGTTCTCGCCGGCGATGGGTTTGGGCATGAAGGTGGCGTAGACCCCGTGCATCATGGCGATCTCTTTGACCGTGAGCCGGTAGGTCATGGCGGCGTCCGCCATGGCCAGCGCGTCCATGTACCGCAGGTCAATCTCGTGCTGGCTGGGGGCCACCTCGTGATGGCTATACTCCACGTGTATGCCGAGCTTCTCCAGCGCGAGCACGGTGTCCCGGCGCAGGTCGCTGGCCACGTCGAGGGGCGTCAAGTCGAAGTATCCGCCGGCATCGAGCGTCGTCGGCGCGTCGGAGTCCTTGAAGTAGAAGTACTCCAGCTCCGGCCCGACGTAGAAGGTGTAGCCGTGGTCGGCCGCGCGTTGCAGGTTGCGCTTCAGGGCCCAGCGCGGATCGCCCTTGTGCGGCGTGCCGTCAGGCTCCAGCACGTCGCAGACCATCCTGGCCACGCTGGCATCCTGGACCGGCCGCCACGGCAGGATGGCAAACGTGTTGGGATCCGGCTTGGCGATCATGTCGCTCTCCTGGATGCGGGCGTAGCCCTCAATGGATGACCCGTCAAACCCCATCCCCTCGTCCAGCGCCGTCTCCAGCTCCTCGGCCGTGATGGCGAAGCTCTTCAGGAAGCCCAGAATGTCGGTGAACCACAGGCGGATGAACTTCACCTTGTGGTCACTGACGGCCTTCAGGACGCCGTCCCTGTCCATGCCTGCCATTCTGCACTCCTCCTTTCCTTCGGCATCGGCCGGCGAGCAGTCTGCCCCGATGCCGCCTCGGTCGCCTGAACACCGTCAATGCAAGGTGCATGCCAATGGCGCCACTCTGCTGTAAAGCACTCCGCGCCAATGACCTACAGAGGGCCCCGGCCCGGCGCCCCCTACGCAGACCCTACGTGCACGTAGGTCAGCGCGCGCAGGCCCTACGGAATCGTAGTTCATCCGGCCGCCTCCGTCAACCGATGGCCACACTGCCGCTCTCGCCCGTGCGGATGCGGACGCACGCTGCCAGTTCGACGATGAAGATCTTCCCGTCGCCGATCTGGCCGGTGCGTGCGCCGGCAATGATCGCGTCCACCGTCGGCTGCACGAAGTCCTCGTTGACGGCTATCTCCAGGCGCACCTTCTTCAGCAGGTTCACCTCGATAGGCACACCTCGATAGGACTCCGTGTAGCCCTTCTGCTGGCCGCAGCCCAGCGCGTTGGTGACCGACATCTTGAAGACCTCGGCCCGGTAGAGCTCTTGCTTGACGTCGTTCAGCTTCTCGGGCTGTATGTAGGCGATGATCAGCTTCATCACAGCTCCTCCTGCCTGGGCCCTATTGCGTGGTGAAGACCTGGAAGCCGGCGTATGCCTCCATGCCGTGTTCGCCGATGTCGAGGCCGCGCAGCTCTTCCGCCTTCGAGACGCGGAGCCCGACAGTCTTCCTGATGGTCAGGAACACCAGCCCCATCGAGGCCACCACGAACAGGCTCACGCAGACGGCGCCGAGCGCCTGCACGCCGAGCTGGGCGGCGCCGCCCCCGTGGAGCAGACCGTCCCGGGCCAGCCCCAGCGCCTGCCGACCCCAGATGCCGACCGACAGCGTGCCCCATACCCCGTTCATCCCGTGCACAGGCACGGCGCCGACGGGGTCGTCCACGCCCACTCTGTCCAGCAGCGCCACGCCCAGCACCACGACGACGCCGCCGACGGCGCCTATGGCGATGGCAGCGGCGCCGGAGACGAACGCGCACGGCGCCGTAATGGCCACCAGGCCGGCCAGCGCGCCGTTCATCGTCATGGACAGGTCCGGCTTGCCGTAGAGCGCCCACACGGTGACCATGGCGAGGATGGCGCCGGCACAAGCGGCCAGGTTCGTGTTCATGGCCACGCGCCCGATGACGTTGCCGTCCCCAACGCTCAACGTGGAGCCCGGATTGAACCCGAACCAGCCGAACCAGAGCAGGAACACGCCCAGGGCCGCCAGCGGTATCGAGTGGCCAGGGATGGCGTTGGCCCGGCCGTCGGCGCCGAACTTGCCGATCCGCGGGCCCAGGACGACGGTGCCCACGAAGGCCGCCCAGCCGCCCGTGGCATGCACCACCGTGGAGCCGGCGAAGTCGCCGAAGCCCAGGCCGGCCAGCCAGCCCTCGCCGCTCCAGACCCAGTGCCCGACGATCGGGTAGATGACGGCGCTGATCACCGCCGTGTAGAGCAGGTAGGCGTGGAACTTCATCCGCTCGGCCATGCCGCCGGCGACGATGGTGGCCGCCGCCCCGCAGAAAGCCGCCTGGAAGAGCCAGAACGCGAAGGGCGAAACGCCCGACGGGTTCGCCGCCCCATCCATGCCGAACCCGCTCAGGCCGATGAAGCTGCCCCCCGTCCCGAACATGAACGCATAGCCGACCAGGAAGAACATGATGCTCGCCACGCAGTAGTCCAGGAAGTTCTTGGTCAGGATGTTGCAGGCGTTCTTGGCGCGGATGAACCCCGCCTCCACCATGCCGAAACCGGCCTGCATGAAGAACACCAGGAACGCCGCCACGAGCACCCACAAGGTGTCCACCCCCCGGACGGTGGCCAGCAGAGACTCGCCGTCGTCCGCGTTGGCGACCCCCGCCAGGGCGCAGAGCATGACGGCCGGCAGCACCGCGCGTTTCCATCCCTTCATCGGTCGCCTCCTCCCCGGCACTCGTGCCTTCCACCCGGCCAGCCCACAGGTCGCTGCGACCGCTGAGACTACGCCGGACGCCGCCACGCCCGCCGCTCGCTGAGCGACCGGCGTGCCAATGGATGGGGAGCAGGAACAAGAACGCGCTAAGAGCAGGCGTCTTAAGGCTTTACAGCTCAGTGCCGCGTGCGGGGTGGCGGTGCCCCAGACGGGATGAAGCTACAGGAAGGTAGGAACTGCCCCCGGATCCTACGCCCCGGTACGGAACCGGTCCGCCACGATGCCGTGCTTCTCGACGCGCAGCCCCATGATGCGTTCGGTGATCCCGAGCGACCTGGCCGCCGCGGCCTTGTTGCCGCCCGAGGCGCGCAGGGCTTCCAGGACCATCTCGCGCTCCAGGGCGTCCAGGGCGCCCTGGAGCCCCTCGCTGCGCGCTCCGGCCGCGCCCTGGACCGTCTGCACGCTCGGCGGCAGGTGATGGGCGTGGATCACGTCGTCCCCGCTCAGCAGCACGGCCCGCTCGATGCAGTTCTCCAGCTCGCGCACGTTGCCCGGCCAGTCATACTGCATCAGCATGTCCATCGCCGCCCCGGCGATGCGGCTGATGGACTTCCGGTTGGCCTTGCCGTACTTCTCCACGAAGTGGTCGGCCAGCAGCGGGATGTCGGTCTTGCGCTCGCTCAGCGGCGGCAGGTAGATGGGGAAGACGTTCAGCCTGTAGTACAGGTCGCGGCGGAACTCCCCCCGCTTGATCATCTCCTCCAGCTCGCGGTTCGTGGCGGCGATCACGCGCACGTCCACCTTCACGGTCTGGCTGCCCCCCACCCGCTCGAACTCCCGCTCCTGGAGCACCCGCAGCAGCTTGATCTGCGTGGCGGGCGAGAAGTCCCCCACCTCGTCCAGGAAGATGCTGCCCCCGTGGGCCAGCTCGAAGCGCCCCTTGCGCTGCGTCAGCGCGCCGGTGAAAGCGCCCCTCTCGTGGCCGAACAGCTCGCTCTCAAGCACGCTCTCGGTCAGGGCGGCGCAGTTGACGCGGATGAAGGGCTTCTCGGCCCGGGGGCTGGTGTAGTGGATCGCGTTGGCGACCAGCTCCTTGCCCGTGCCGCTCTCGCCGTGGATCAGCACCGTTGCGTTGCTCTCGGAGACCTGCGCGATCAAGTCGTAGACCGCCTGCATGGCGCGCGATTCGCCGATGATGTTCGAGGGGCGGAACCGCTCCTTGAGCGCCTCCTGGAGGCGCACGTTCTCCTCAAGCAGGCGCTGACGCTCCTCCTCGGCCTGCTGGCGCAGCCGCACCGCCTGGGCGATCATCGAGGCGATGATGGAGAGCAGGCGCACGTCCTCCTCCAGGGACACATTCTCGTCGAACAGCCGGTCCGCGCTCAGCGCCCCGATCACTTCGTTGCCCAGCTTGATCGGCACGCAGATGAAGGAGACGTCCTTCTTGCGCGGCCCCTTGCGGGCGCCGGTGCGATCCAGGAAGAGCGGCTCCTCGCTGATGCGCGGGACGACGGCCGGCTGGCCGGTCTGCACCACCTTGCCGGTCACCCCTTCGCCGGGACGGTAGCGGCCGCGTTCGCGCTGGCTGGCCGACAGGCCGTGGGCAGCCTCGATGGATATCTCGCCCGTCTGGCGGTTCAGCAGCGTCAGCGTGCCGCGCACCATACCCATCGTCTGGGCCATGGCCTCCAGGAGCGGCCCGGCCACCTCGCGCAGGTCGAGGCTGCGCTCCAGCGCGCGGCTGATCTCGAACAGCAGGGAGAGTTCCTGCACCTCACGTCGGGCTCTGGATTCTGGATCCGGCACGGGGAGCCTCCTGGCGTTCCGTGTCATACGGTACCGTAGCTTCCACCTTCCATCCTACCGTATCGTAGCCTCCGCCGCCACCGGAACGCAGGCAACCACGGAGTACAGAGGCCACGGAGGAAGGACAGAGCCGCCGCAGACAGACGCAGACCGGGAGGGACAGACCCCCAGGGAAGACGTGGACAACGCCCGGCCGGCGTCACCGCGCGGGCGTGCAGCCTGGCCGCCTCCGTGCCTCAGTGGTGGCCTTGGCCCCCTTGGGTGTCACCGGCGGTAGCGGGACTCCAGGGCGTACTTGTCCATCTCTTCGGTCACTTCGACCGGGTAGTCGCCCGTGAAGCACGCGCAGCAGTAGTCGCCTCCCTCCCCCGGCACGGCGTCCATCAGCCCCTCGATGGTCTGATACCCCAGGCTGTCCACGCCGATGAACTGGGCGATCTCCTCCACCGAGTGGTCGCGTGCGATCAGCTCGTCGGCGTGCTGGAAGTCTATGCCGTAGTAGCAGGGCCGGCGGATGGGCGGCGCGCTGATGCGCAGGTGCACCTCCCGCGCCCCCGCCTCCCGCAGCGTCGCCATGCGCGCCCGCGACGTTGTGCCCCGCACGATCGAGTCGTCCACCACGACCACCCGCTTGCCCTCCACCACGGCGCGCACGACGTTGAGCTTGATCTTCACGTCGGCGCTGCGCGACTCCTCGATCGGCTTGATGAAGGTGCGGCCGATGTAGTGGTTGCGCACGAAGCCGTGGTCGAGTCGTATGCCGGAGCGGCGCGAGTAGCCGAGCGCGGCGCAGTTGCCCGAGTCCGGCACGGAGGTCACGATGTCCGCCTCGGCCGGGCAGCTCTCAGCCAGGTTCTCGCCCAGGCGGACGCGGACCTTGTGGACGTTCTCGCCGAAGATGATGCTGTCCGGCCGGGCGAAGTAGATGTATTCGAAGACGCACCGGGCCCGGCGCGGCGACTCGGCGAAGCGGCAGGCCTCCATCCCGCGCTCGCCGAAGGTGATCAGCTCGCCGGGCTCCACCTCGCGTTCGAAGGCGGCGCCCAGGAGGTCGAGCGCGCAGGTCTCGCTGGCCACCACGTAGCCTTCGCCGACCCGCCCTACGCAGAGGGGGCGGAACCCACAAGGGTCGCGCGCGGCGATCAGCTCGCTGGCCGTCAGCAGCACGATGGAGTAGGCGCCCTGCACGTGCTCCAGCGCCTCCCTGAGCGGGTTCTCCGCGCCGAGGTGCTCGGGGTCGGCCAGCAGGTGGATGAAGACTTCGCTGTCGGTGGAGGTCTGGAAGATGGAGCCCCGCGCCTCGTACTCGCGCCGCAACGACCGGGCGTTGGTCAGGTTGCCGTTGTGGGCGATGGCCACGATGCCCTGGGAGTACTCGACGACCAGGGGCTGGATGTTCTGCACGCGCCTCGCGCCCGTGGTGGAGTAGCGCACGTGGCCGACGGCTATGTGACCGGGCAAGGCGGCGAGCTGCCCGGGGGCAATCGCCTCCGTGAGCAGCCCCAGCCCCTTGGCGCTCTGTATCTTCAGGCCGTCGGACGCGACGATCCCGGCCGACTCCTGCCCCCTGTGCTGGAGCGCGTAAAGCCCCAGGTATGCCTGCTCAGCGGCCCTCTCCACGCCGTAGAGGCCGATCACCCCGCAGCTCTCCCCCGGGCGGCTGCCCGGCGTCCCCATGCAGCCTGCCACCGCTCCTGCCCTCCCATCCAGGTGTGCGTCGCGCCAGGTCGGGCATCACGGCCTCTACGCTACCCCATCGCGGACGGGGCGTCAAACTTCCGGGGCCGCAGGAGCCACCCGATGCTGTGCGGGATTTGAGCATTCGGCCTACGGCTC
>LJUE01000108.1 GCA_001303885.1 Planctomycetes bacterium SM23_32
CCGAGGTGCCGGGGCTCGACAAGGAGACGCTCAGCTTCGCCACCGTCCCGGACCTGCCCGCCCTGATGGGCGATCGGCCCTCACGGTTCGGCATGTGCGACCTGGTCACGCCCGGCCCGCAGGAGCAGAACGAGCGCAACTGCCGCATCGCCCGCAAGCTGGGCCTGAGCTACTCCCGCACCTGGGTCTACTGGAGGGACATCGAGCCCACGGAGGGCGACCTGCGCTGGGGCCCGTGGGACAGCATGTTCGCCGCCGCGCGCAAGGAGGGCATCGGGGTGAACGCTCTCCTGTTCGGCGTCCCCGCCTGGGCGCAGCGGCACCCCCGCGGTTACCACTGGCAGTACGATCCTCCCGAGTGGGAGGCGTGGCGACGCTTCTGTGCCGCGGTGACGGAGCGCTACGCAGGGCGCGGGCTCTACAGCGTCGAGTTCTGGAATGAGCCCGTTCCGAACGGCTGGTGGCACGACTCGCCGGAGGCCCTCGCCAGGCTCCACGAGGTGGGCAACGCGGCCGTAAAGGCCGCCGCCCCGGACGTGCTGACCAGCATGGCGGGCGGCGTGTTCCCGCAGAGCCAGTACGTGGCCCTGCTGGCAGCGGGCGGCGGCGAGCACGTGGACGTGGTGCCTATCCACTACGGCAACGGCGAGACCGTGGAGCTCTACCGGGCCGGCCTGCGCCGCTTCGGCCTGGAAAGGCCGATCTGGGACAACGAGAGCGGCCGGCTGATCGCCGCTTTCGGCAAGCCCCGCCTGGAGGACATCACCAACCTGACGCAGGCCAACTGGGTACCGCGCCGCTGGACCGACGAACTGGCCCACGGCTGCGAGAGGATATTCTACTTCTCCTGGATGGACTCGGGTGGGAACTGGGCCTGCTTCTACCCCGACGGGCAGCCGCGCACCAGCGTCCCCGTGCTGGCCGTCTACGTCTCCAAGATGCTCAGCGCACGCTACCGCGGCGCCTTCCGGGCAGGCGAGCGGAGCACGGCGCACCTGTTTGAACGGGACGGCCGGGCCCTGCTCGTGCTCTGGAGCGATCAGGGCGAAGAGGTCGAGGTCCCGGTGGGCGCCCGCAGCGTCGTTCTGACGGACATCTTCGGCAACGAACGCGTCCTCGAAGCCGCCGGGGGCACGGCGCGCGTGCTGCTGGCTGGCTACGGTAGCGAACACAGGGGGCGCGCGGAACCGTCGGGGGACGTGACTTACCTCGAAGGCGCCGACCTGGACGTCCTGCTGGCACTGACGGTGGCCGAATTGCGCCCCACCGAGAAGGCCATCCTCCAGGGGACGGCTGAAGGGCTGTCCGTCATCGTGACGAACCCGTACGAAGCGCCCCTATCCGGGGCCGTCCAGGTCGGCGTGCCCGAAGGTTGGGCTGCGCCGCGGTCCGTTGGCTTCTCGCTGAGCGCAGGGGAGACGGCCGAGCTGCCCTACGTCGTCGCCGTCCCGCTGTCGGCGACTCCGGGCCGCCACGTGCTGCCCGTTTCCGTGCGGCTCGAACGCCCCGGCCTGCCGCCGTGTGAGCGGCGCCTCGCCGCCAACGTGATCACGCCGGAAATGGTGGGCAATATGGTCACGAACGGGGGCTTCGAGCAACTGGAGGACGGACGGCCGGTCGGCTGGGAGACCGACGACCTGCGCCGGCTGCTGCGGGAAGAGCAGCTCTACGGGGGGCAGAACCGTTTCCTGCGCCTGGAGGCGCACGGCGAGCGTTACGTGCACTCTGCGCAGGCGGTCCAGGTCACTGCCGGGCAGAAGTACCTTTACAGCGCCTGGATGCGCAGCCGGGAGATGGGCGGCGGTTCCAACCTCTACGAGGTTTACGCAGACGGACACACGCGCAACCTCACCAACATGAGCGTCTTCGCCTTCTCGGGCGACCCGTTCTGGGAGCTCTACACCAAGGTCTATGAGGCGCCCCCGGGCATAAGGACCGTCTCATGCGTGCCCGTTGGCGGCGGGGAGGGCTATGCGGAGTTCGACAACGTGCGGCTGACCGTCTACGAAGACACGGCCTACGCCGCCGAATGCCTGCGGCTGAAGGGGCCGCTGACCATAGACGGCGACCTGTCGGACTGGACGCGCGAATGCCCCATTCCTCTGCTCGGGCCGAGCCAACTCGCGAAACGCCGGGAAGACTACGCCTGGTCGCCGGAGAACCTCTCCGGCGTCGCCTTCCTGCGGTGGGACGATGAGAACCTCTACATCGCCGCCTATGTGCGCGATGATCGGCACGTCCTGCCGTCGGAACCCGACTCGGGCGACGGCCTGGCGCTGGGCTTCGACCCGACGTTCCGGGGCCGCGACATGCAGCAGGAAGCCTTTCCCCTCTTTGTCGGTGAGAGCCGCGAAGGCTGGCACCTGCTGGTGCGCCCGAAGGAGTTCGGCGGGCCGGGTCGCAAGACGGGCAACCTCAATCGCGACGGTGCCTCCACCGAAGTGGCCGTGGTCCGCACGGGCGAGGCGACGGTCTACGAGGTGCTCGTGCCTTTCCACTACCTGGGTTCCCTCGAGCCAGGATTCGCCCGCAAGTTCGGATTCAGCGCCGGCCTGATAGACAATGACGGCGCCGGTCCGGCAGCATTGATGCAGTGGGGAGAGGGCCTGTCGGGCAGGTTCGAGGCCGGCCGGTTGGGCTGCGTGACGTTTGTCCGATAGGGCCGGCGCACGCGTCGGCTGGGCGCCGGAAGCGTCGTTCAGGCGCCCGCTCGTTGCCCGGCGTGCGCTTGTGGCGGGCGCCGTTTTTGGCATTGACATCACGGCCAAGCTAGGTATACTGGCTCGTTTGCGGGGGGGTGTCAGGACTGCGTTTCCCGTCGCACCATGCCGGTGCGCGGTGCGGCGGCTCCGCGACGCGGTCCCACCGCTGATGGCCGTTTCCTCTGAAGAGGACGAAACTCACGAGCGGGACGCCCTGAGAGCCGGTGCAGTGACCGTGTTGCCGCGCCTTTCGGACGTTGGCGTTCCGGCCGAACACTGCGAGACATGCATTCCCAAAGGAGAAGGAGGCACCCGCCCAGATGGGACGCTACGTCGAAGAGAGAAGCGAACAGGAGATCGTCCAGTTCCTAAGCAAGCTCCTGGACCAGCGCATCCCGGCGGTGCGGTGCGAGTACAGCGCAGCTTCGCCCTGCGCCTTCTCGTACCCCCTCGTGGAGGAGGCCTTTGGCCTGCCGAGCGAGGAAGCCGTGGCCCTGCTGGAGGACCTGGTCGCCGAGGGCCTGCTCGACCGGCGAATGGCCAATAAGGTCCACCTGTGCCCCAACTGCGGCTGGCACACGCTGAACTTCGTCGAGGTCTGCCCGCGCTGCCGGGCCATGGACGTGGACCTGGAGAACGTAATCCACCACTTCGCCTGCGCCTACGTGGGCCCGTGGTCGGAGTTCAGGCACGGCGTGGACCTGATCTGCCCGAAGTGCGACGAACAGCTGCGCCACATGGGCCTGGACTACGAGAAGCCGGCTGACACCTACGTGTGCAGGGACTGCGGCTACGTGTTCACGGATTCTGGCGTCGAGGCGCAGTGCCTGCGCTGCCAGAACGTGGCCAAGGCCGAGGAGGTCCCGCCGACCCGCATCTACGACTACATCCCCAACCCCAAGACGAGCCGGGCCGTCGAGTACGGCCGCATAGCAGGGCTGGACATCCAGTCCGTCCTCTTCGAGGACCGCTCGCGGACCTTCCGGCAGGACTTCCTGGTCTTCGAGATAGACCGGGAGATCTACAGGGCCCGGCGCTACGACTCGGCGCTCTCACTGGTGCTGATGGACATCCAGGGGCTGGGGGAGAGCCAGGGCGTCGAGGACAAGGTGGACCTGCGGCGTCTGCGCCGTGAAGTCCTCGACCAGGTCTCCGCCACGCTCCGGGACCTGGACGTGGTCAGCGCCGTGGACGAGACCTGGGCTGCCATCCTCCTGCCGGAGACCAAGTTGCAGCCTGCCGTCAAGGTGGCCGAGAGGCTGCAGTCCATCGTTTCCGAGTTCCAGTCGGTGAACGCGGGCGCGGGGGTCACCACGACGGTGGCAGTGGGCGAACTGCTCGAGGAGCATGAGACGGGCAGGGATTTCTTCGACTACGTGCACCAGATCTTCTTGTGGGCCCTTGAGAACGGGGCCGGGACCGTGGTCAGCGCCGAGACATGGAAAAGGGAGGCCCATAATGAGTAGGACCTCGATCCTCGCGACGGCACTACTGGTGGCAGCCTTGTTCGGCTGCCAGGCCGTCAGCCCCGAACTAGCCAAGGATGCGGATGACGTCGAGGTCAGCATCGAGGAGGCCGACCGGGCCTTCCTCTACTCGCAGGTGGACGCCGCGCGACTGCTGCAGATGGCCCGCCCGGCCGAAGAGGCCGTGCCCCCTGCCCATCTCTACGTCTACAACTCGGAGACGCGGGAACTGCGCGAGATCGCCAGAGACGAGGTGCCAGGACTGAGTTACGGCGACAACGGGCTGCTGGCCGTATCGGTCGAGACCCACGGCGCGAGCATCAACCTGTGGAACTGGAATGAAGGTGACGTAGACAGGCTGGAGCTGCGCCTGGACGGATTCTCCGCCCGGCTGGTGGAGGGCGACGCAGGGGCCTACGACGTGATCTTCGCCGCCAAGGAGCCGGCCGTCTTCCCGCTCTGCAAGGACAAGGACTACGAGATCTTCAAAGCCCGTATCGTGGCCGCCCAGGACGGCACGGCCGAGCTGCTCGAGTTCGCCCAGCTCACGCATAACGACGTGGACGACACCCAACCGGCTTTCAGCCCTGACGGCCATTGGATCGTCTTCGTCTCCGAGCCGCACGGCCCGCGCAACGTGGCGCTGATGGACGCCGAGGGCCACTACCTGCGCGTGCTTGCCCCCAGCGCGGAGACTTCCTCCTACTTCCCCGTCGTGCTGCCCAACAACGAGGAGTGCCTCTACGTCTCGGAGTCGAACGGCATCACCGAGTTCCTCATCTGCGGGCTGGACGGCAGGGGCCATCGGCGCGCTTCGGGCCAGGAGCTCAAGCAGATGCTGTTCTCGTGGGACGACTTCACGCGCCACCGGTACCTGATGACCGACATCTTCGCCCGCGAGCAGAGCCTGCGGATGCTGCTGGACCTGCCCCACACGCTGGACCTGCTGGACCTGGTGCTGCTGGCCGAGTGGAACTCGCCGATGCTCAAGCAGTACCGGCAGTTGGTGCTGGCCGCCCGGGCCGAGCGTGTCCACAACCAGAAGGAGCGGAGCCCCAAGATCACCATCGGCGGCTTCCAGATCGTGGACACCGGCGTCCTGGTGGATGAGAGCACCACCGATCCCGGCGACATCCCCGCCCAGGGTTTCACGCGGCTGCTGTTTACACTCTCGCTGCCTCTCTTCCAGGGCTCGCTCAACAAGGCCATCAAGCAGCGCGACATGTGGCAGGAGGTCGTCTACAGCCAGACCTACCTGAACAACTACAACGACCTGGTCCAGAAGGTGGCCGTCGCATACACGGACTACAGCGAGCAGATGGCCAGGGCCGCCGTCCTGCGCCGCATACTGGACCTGAACCGCAAGCGCCGGTTCCTCTGGGAGGTGCGCGTGGGCGCCGGCAAGGAGCTGCCCGGCAGGCTCACCGAGGCCGAGAGCTACATCAGCGAGGCCGAGGCGGCCCTCACCGAGGCCGAGGGCAAGGCCGAAGCCGCGCGCGCGCGGCTGCTGGCCGCCCTGGGCGTCGCCGACATGCCCCCCTTCGAGGTGGAAGCGGCGACCCTGGACTGGGAAGCCCTGCCGATGGAGCCGCCCCCGCTCGAGGAGATCCAGGCGCTGGCCCAGATCAACCACCCCGAGCTGGCGCGCCTGAAGTTCCTTGAGCTCAGGGCCGCCGCCATCCGCGACATGGGCGCTCCCTCTGCGCGCGGGCAGACCAGCCTGGACCTCACGTACGGCCACGGCAGCGAGCACTTCTTCAGCCCCACCACCGACGACTACATCGGGGCCACGCTCAGTCATACCTTGCCGCTGCAGAAGCTGGGCGTGGACAAGGCATACCGCGAGCAGTGGACGCATGAGATGATGGCCTACCGCGAGGAGCGCGAACAGGCCCGGCTCGACATCAACGCCGCCCTCCAGGAGACCGAGGCGGCGCTGCGGCGCGTGACCGAGCAGTTCGAGGCCAACCAGGACTGGCGCCGCGTCACGGCCGAGAAGCTCCGCCTGAGCCGCATCTACGGCGCCGAGCGCGTGCTGGCCGCCCGCGGCGACCGGCCCTACGACGTCGTGGACCAGATCGAGGCCGAGATTGACCACCTGAACCAGCAGCTCGTGCTGACCGGCGTGCGCGCCGAGTTCTGCCGCCACCTGGCGCAGTACTACACGCGCGCCGGCCTCGGCCGCAAGCTGCTGGAAGTGCTGGCCCTTCCCGCGAACACGGAGCTCGGCAAGGGCAGGTCCGTGTGGCTCTGGCGCTCCCTGGAAGTCGTCATGGACCCCGACAAGCGCGACCAGGTGCTGCGGCTCTGCGCCGATCAGGGCATCAGCCGCATCTACTGCTTCGTCGCGCGCGTCGAGAACGACTATTACCTGTACAAGCACAACTGGGAGTTCGGCTACTTCCTGGACCTGTGCGCCGAACAGGGCATTGAGGTCTACGCCCTGGTGGGCAATCCGCAGTGGGTGGACGAGGCATCGCGGACGGAGATCGGCTCTCTGGTCCGCAGCATCGTGGGGTTCAACGCCCGCCAGCAGGAAGGGAAGGCGGGGTTCGCCGGCCTGAAGCTCGACGTGGAGCCCCACGCCCTGCCCGGCTGGCGCGACCAGGCCGCCCGTGCGCGCCTGGTGACGGCTTACCTGGAGATGCTGGACTACGTGAAGGCCGTCCTCGGCCAGGACGGCGCCGACCTCCGCATCGCAGCGGACGTGCCCTACACCTACCTGGAGGTCCCGGTTCCCGGCGGCGAGGACGCCCTGTTCGCCACGCTCTGCGAGCGCGTTGACGAACTGACGCTGATGGCCTACCTGAACACGGCGGAGAGCATCGTGCAGAAGGCCCTGCCCTGCTTGCAGGTAGCCCAGGAGCACGGCACGCCCCTGGAGGTGGGTGTCGAGACGACACCCAACCAGCCGGAGGGCGTATCGTTCGCCGACCAGTCTGTCGAAGACCTGGTCATGACGCTGGAGAAGGTCTACAGGCACTTCATGGGGTTCGAGAGCTTCGCCGGCTTCGCAATCCATGATTACGGCAATCTGGCTCAACTGATCGAGAGAAGCCATGGCCATTAAGTTCCGACGCATCGAAGACCGTAAGGAATCGGTGGCGCAGTTGCGCCG
>LJUE01000109.1 GCA_001303885.1 Planctomycetes bacterium SM23_32
GCGCGGCGATACCAGACCGTGCCCTCGTATGACTCCATGCCGGGCGCGCAGAGCTCGAAGCTGCCGGGCACCGTCGTCTCCCGCCACTGCCTGACGTCGCACCCAGCGCGCCAGTAGCCCTCCTCCTCGCCCTCATCGAAAGGGTCCGGCTGGCAACGCCAGAGCCCCGTCAGGTCGAGCGTCTGCCGTGTCATCGGTGGTCCTCAGTAATCCGGCGTTGCACTGCCGAACATGGTCGGCTTGCCCCAGCTCTCGCCGCCGGCCATCACCCACCCGGCCGCGGCCTCTATCATCTCCTCGACGCCGTCGCGGTAAGGCCCGAACATGCTCGCGCACAGGGAATCGTCGCAGACCATCGTCCGTTGCCCCTCCGAGCCGGCGAAAGCCGCATCCCTGCCCATGATCTCGGCCAGCCGCTCCACGATCCGGCGCACGGGCGTCGCAGGGCCCGCGCAGTTGAGAACAAAGGCCGGATTCCGGCAGTGGCCGATAGCGCGGAGCGCCGCGTCTATGGCATCCCGCTGCGAGATCAGGTTCACCGAAGGCACCGCCAGTGAGACCGGCTGGCCGTCCCACACGGTGCGGGCGATGTCGGCCAGCACGCCGTACGCCAGGTGCTGCGCGTAGGCCAGCCGGAAATAGCAGAGCGTCTGGGCGCTGCTCGCCAGCGCAGTGGTGGCGAACGCCGCTTCGCGCGCCAGGATCGTCCAGCCGTAGATGCCGCGGGGCTGCGGCGCTGCGTCCTCCGTGGGGCCCGGCCCCCCGAACGGCACGGCCGGATAGGGGTTCGACGACGAGAAGACGACTATGCGCGCCTCGGCGAACCGCTCCCCCACCAGGTAAGGGAGGATGCAGTTCATGTGGAAAGCGAGGCGGTAGTCGTGCGAGGTGCCGAACTTCACGCCCGCCATGTAGACCACGTTCGGCGCAGCCGGCAGTGAGTGGAGGAACGCGCGGTCACTCAGGTCGCCCGCGAACACCTCGATCTCGAGCCCCATCAGCCGTTCCCGCACCGACGGGTCCGAGAACCGGCTGGCCGCCATCACCCGCCGGTCGGCACCGGCTTCAGAGTCGGCTCGGACGACCGTCTCGATCAGGTCCGGCCCTATCTTGCCGCCGGCGCCCAGCACGATCAGGTCGCCCTCGAGCGCGGCCATGGACTGGACGAGCGCGGGCGTGGGCTCCGTCATGAACTCCCGCAGCTCTGCCGGCGTGCTCACCTCGCTCATCCGCATCGCCCGCTCGGGCTCAGGCAACGCCCGCCTCCCTTTTCAACTCATCGAGGTTCTCGGCCAGCCAGGCATCATCGTTCAGGACGGCGTGCGCTGCATACGCCCGGGCAATGGCCTCATCGAGGCCGGCGCGCCCGGACTCGCGAAAGCAGTGCGGCGCCTCCAGCAGCCCGAGCTGGGTCAGCCGGCACTTCACGCCCCAGACCGAGTTCTCGAAGTTGCCGAGCGCGTCGAAGAGCGCGCCGTTGCACATGTTGACCAGGTGCGCCAGCTCCTTCTCGCCGACGGGCAGACGCCACTGCGCGCCGTCCCGCGACGCGCGCACGGCCTCCGACCACTGAACCGCCGCGTGCGTGTCCGTGGCGAAGTGCCCGAGCAGCCCGGCCGCGTAGGACGCGACGACCTCGTTCCCGTCCACGTTGAACGGGAAGCGGCCGCCGAGGTCGGCGACGATCCGATCGTCGTTGCCGCTGGCCAGCACCAGGTCGGCGCGCCGTGCGCTGCGGGCGGCGGCCTCCAGCATGTTCTGCGCGCGATAGGTGTCGAACGACGCCCCCTTGGCGCCGTAGATGATCTCGAAGAGACGACGCCACAGGTCCGAGCTGAACTCGCGGCTGCCGGGCACTGCGCGCTGCAACTCAAAGCCGAACGTCGGGATGACCGAGGCCACGTCGCGGAACAGCGCCACGACGCCGTCGTCGTCCAGTCCGCTGAAAGCCGTCGGCGCCACCATCGCGACGTCGAAGCCGTGCCGGGCGGCCGCCTCCGCCTGGTTCATGACCTGCCGCCCGCCGACGGCCGACATGAGGAAGACGTCCGGCCCGCCGTACGTCGCCGTGACCTCGGCCACCAGCCGGAGCCAGCGGTCGTAGAGGTCCAGGTCGCCGCCCGCGAACTCACCGGTGTGGGCGCCGGGGACGACGGTCCGTGCGCCGGCCCGGAAGTAGTAGAGCGTCAGCAGCCGCTGGCGCTCCTCCACCATGCGCCGGTCCTCGTCGAGGGCCAGCGGGCTCGGCACCCAGACGCCGCCCGCCCGCATGATGCCCAGCCGCTCAGGCGCAAGCTCGACCATCGCCCCATCCCCTACTTGACCGAGACCTCCAGGCCCTCGGCGTCGAGGATCACGTTCACGCTGGCGCGAAAATGGGCGTCGTCCCGCACGAAGTCCAGGTAGTGGGCAAGCCTCTCGGCGGAGTTCACGCTGTTGTGGGCCAGCACGACGGCTCCCTCCGGCATGCGGTCGTAGCCGGCCTGGAGGATGTCCAGGTAGATGCCCTTGCCCTTCTGCCGCGTGCCGTCGGCGTCCAGGTAGAGCAGGTGGATCGGCTCGGGGAACTCCCTGACCACGTCCACCGCGTCCGCCGCGACGACGCGCGCCACGCCCGTGGAGTCAATGCGGCGCACGTTGCGCTCGGCGCGTCCGGCCTCCTCGGGCACGATCTCTACGCCGACCAGGTTCCGCGCGGTGTAGCAGGCGCCGGGCCCGACCGCCGCCCCGGCGTTGGATATGAACGTGTTGCCGCAGAAGACGCCGGCAGCGATCATGTTGGCCGGCTGCGTGATGGCATTGACAGCATAGAGCAGCCGCTGCATGCGCGGCGTGATGGCCGTCCAGGGGATTTCGAACAGCTCCTGCACGGCCCGGCGGTGGGCCAGCATCTTGTCGTGGTCGTACTCGGTGTGCGGCAGGACGCCGGCCTCCTGAAGGGACTCGAGGGCGCCCCGAACGACCGCCACCTCCTCTGCCAGCGGCTCCAGCTCCCGGTGCGGGTCGCCGTACGTCATGCGGTAATCGTCCCAGTCGTCGGTGCGATACTCGCGGGCCATCCTATCTCCGCCATGCAGGATCGGAACTGATCGGTGAGCGCCTCTCTGTAGCACAAGCGCGCCGGCGGCGCAAGCGCCCTCTCCTTGTCGGCGGCGCGCAGGGCGTCTATACTCCTTCCGAGCGCCATGGGCGCCTGTTTCCACGTGCCTCGAGACGCCGGAGGGACCACGATGGTCACGATCTACCGCGATGACGACGCCGACCTGTCCGTGCTGGAGGGACAGACCATCGCCGTGATCGGCTACGGGAACCAGGGACGCGCGCAGGCCCTGAACCTGTGCGACAGCGGCTGCGACGTCGTGGTGGGCTGCCCGCCGGACGCCTACCGCGAACGAGCCCAGGCCGACGGGCTCGAGACGGTGGACGTGCCCGAGGCCGCCCGGCGAGGCGACGTCGTCCTGGTGCTCATTCCGGACGAGGTCCAGCCGCACGTCTACCGGGAGAGCCTCGCTCCCGGCCTGGCGGAGGGCAACGCCCTGGGCTTCGCCAGCGGCTACAACATCCACTTCGGCCTCGTGAAGCCGCCGCCGTTCGTGGACGTGATCATGGTGGCGCCCCGTATGATCGGGGCGGCTGTGCGGGAGCGTTTCGAGCGCGGGGAGGGGTTTCCCTGCCTGGTGGCGGTGGGCCAGGACGCCACCGGCCGGGCGCTGGAGCGCGCACTGGCCCTGTCGCGCGGCATTGGCGGCACCAAAGAGGGCGCCTTCGCCTCCTCTTTCGAGGAAGAAGTGCTCGTTGACCTGTTCGCCGAGCAGTGGCTCTGGGCGGGCATCGGGAAGCTCTGCCGGCTCTTCTTCGAAACGCTCGTCGAGGCCGGCTGCACACCCGAAACCGTGGCCACCGAGATGTACCTCTCCGGCGAGATGGTCGAGGTGGCTCAGGCCATGCTCACGGAGGGCTTCTTCGGCCAGCTCGACCTGCACTCCCAGACCAGCCAGTACGGCCAGCTCTCCCGTGCCGGCACGGTGCTTGGCGACGATCCGGAAGGGCGCGCCCGGCAGATGCTGGAGGTGCTCCGGAGCGGGCAATTCGCCCGGGAATGGGCCGAGGAGCAGCAGACGGGCAAGCCGTTCCTGGCCAGGCTCAAGCAAGAGGCGCTGGCTCACCCCCTGAACGAGATCGAGCGGAAGCTCTCGCGAGGGCACAGGCATGGATGAGGCGGCGCTCGTCGAGCAGGTCCGGCAGGCGACAGAGGCCCTCCCCGCTGAACAGCTGCTCTTCCGCGTGGCCCCCCGGCCGGCGGAGGAAGGCGACGGCTGGGCGGCGCGGGTTGATGCCGCCCTGGACGCCCCGATCGGCTCGCCGCCGTTGGAGGAGCTGGCACGCGGCGCTCAAAGGGTCGTGATCCTGGCCGACGACCTCACGCGCCCCACCCCGCAGTCCAAGATACTGCCGCCCCTGCTGGACCGCCTCAACGCGGCCGGCGTTCCCGATGGATCCGTCCTCGTCATCATCGCCCTCGGCACTCACCGCTACATGGCCGAGGACGAGATCGCCCGGCGGTTCGGCCCTGAGGTCTGCAGGCGCGTGCCCATCGTCAACCACGACTGGCGGGACCCGGACACGTTCGTTGACCTGGGCACCACCGAGAACGGCACGCCGGTGAAGGTGAACCGCCTGGCCTGCGAGGCGGACCTGCTGATCGGCACGGGCAGCATCGTGCCGCACGTCTACGCGGGATGGGCCGGCGGCGCAAAGATACTCCAGCCCGGCGTCTGCTCGGCGGAGACGACCGCACGCACGCACTGCATGGCCGCCGAAGGACCCGACCTGCTCGGCACGCCGGGGCGGGACGAGGACCCCGTGCGCCACGAGATCGAGCGCGTGGGCCGGATGGCGGCACTCGCGTTCATCGTTAACGTGGTGCCGGACGCCGGTGGCGCCCCCGTCTGGGTGGGGGCCGGCGATCCGGTCGAGACGCACAGGGCCGGAATCCCGCCGGCCAGACGCACTTACCTGCGCCCGGTGCCGGCGCGTGCCGAGGTCGTCATAGCCGACGCGCGCCCTTGCGGCAAAGACTACTGGCAGGGCATAAAGGCGCTGGCCCACGCCGTGCGGGGCGTGGCCGCCGGAGGCACGGTCGTGTTCGTCGGCGCCTTCCCCGAGGGGGTCGCGCCGACGCACCCGGAGTTCACGCGCCACTCGCTGAAGAGCTACGACGAAGTCCTTGCCGCCTGTCGGGCCGACCAGATAGAGGACCCAATCGCGTCCGCGACGCTCCGCCTGCACGCGCTCATCATGGCGCATTGCAGCGTAAGCTGCGTCTCGCCCGGCATGAGCGTGCAAGACAAGGCGAGGCTCGGCTTCCGCCACGCCGAGGACGTAGGGGAGGCCCTGCAGACGGCGTTCGAGCGGCACGGCGCCGAGGCGAGCGTGGGAACGATAGAGTACGGCGGCGACGTGCTGCCGGAACCGCCGGGGCAAGGAGGCTGACGGCACCCGCCGCGGGCAGGCGGTCCTCCATTCAGCAAAGGAAGGCTGGACCATGCTCAGAGCACGGGTGACGCTGGACGGGGACTTCTTCGTTGGCGAGGTGGACCCCCGCCTGTTCGGCGGCTTCGCCGAGCACCTGGGCCGGTGCATCTACGGGGGGCTCTACGAGCCCGGTCATCCGTCGGCCGACGAAGACGGCTTCCGCACGGACGTGCTGGAGCTGGTGCGCGAACTGGACATGCCGGTCATGCGCTATCCGGGCGGCAACTTCGTGTCGGGCTACAACTGGGAGGACGGCGTCGGGCCGCCCGAGCAGCGCCCCCGCCGCCTCGACCTGGCCTGGAAGTCGCTCGAGACGAACCGATTCGGCACCGACGAGTTCGTCGCCTGGTGCCGCAAGGCCGGCAGCGAGCCCATGATAGCCGTGAACCTGGGCACGCGCGGACCCGACGCGGCGCGCAGCCTGCTCGAATACTGCAACCACCGGGGCGGCTCGGCCTGGAGCGACTTGCGCCGCGCGAACGGCCATCCTGAGCCGTACGGCGTGAAGCTGTGGTGCCTGGGCAACGAGATGGACGGCCCCTGGCAGATGGGCCACAAGACGGCATCCGAGTACGGTCGGGTGGCGTGCGAGGCGGCCAAGCTCATGAAGCTGACCGACCCCCGCATCGAACTGGTGGTCTGCGGCTCTTCGGGCCGCGGCATGCCGACCTTCGGCGCCTGGGAGACCGAGGTGCTCGATCATGCCTTCGACCACGTGGACTACGTGAGCATCCACACCTACTACGGCAACGCAGACGACGACACGCCCGCTTTCCTGAGCAAGCCCGACGAGATGGGCGACTTCATCGAGGAGGTGGTGGCCTGCGCCGACAGCGTGGCCGCCCGCCGGCGGTCGAGCAGACGCATCATGCTCTCCTTCGATGAGTGGAACGTCTGGTTCCACTCCCACGGCGGCCACAAAGAGATCCCTGACTGGTCGGTCGCGCCGCCGATAGTCGAGGACGACTACACGGTCGAGGACGCGCTCGTGGTCGGCGGCATGCTGATCACACTGCTGAATCACTGCGACCGCGTCAAGATCGCCTGCCTCGCCCAGGTGGTGAACGTGATAGCGCCGATCATGACGGTCACCGGCGGCCCGGCCTGGCGCCAGACGATCTTCCACCCCTTCGCTCAGGCCTCGCGGTTCGGGCGCGGGTCGGTGCTGAGGCAGGTGGTCGAATCGCCCCGCTACGACGCACGCGGCCGACCGGGCGTCCCCTGCCTGAAGAGCGCGTGCGTGCTGGAACCGGCGACGGGCGGCCTGACCGTGTTCGCGCTGAACCGCTGCCTCCAGGAGGAACTTGAGCTGACAGTCGAGCTGCGCGCGCTGGGGAACCTGCGCGTCGCCGAGTGGCTGACGCTGCGCCACGACGACCTGAAGGCCGTCAACACGCGCGAGCGCCCGGACAACGTGGCGCCTCAGGCGGCCGAGGGGGCGTCCGTGGCGGGCGGCACACTGACGGCGGTGCTCCAGCCGGCGTCCTGGAACGTGCTTCGCCTGAGCCAGGCGGGCTGATCCCGAGCCTATCCAGCGGAGAGTGATGAGGGTGGCGAACAAGACGCTGTGGAAGATGCGACCCGTCCCCCTTAAGGATGCCACGGTGGACGGCGGCCTGCTGGGGCGGCGCATGGCCCTGAACCGCACGGTCACCATCCTCGCCGTGCACGAGCAGCTCAGGAAGACAGGTCGCATTGACGCGCTCAAGCTCGCGTGGAAGCCCGGCATGCCGCGCA